>JBNLGO010000068.1:0-19273 GCA_050306095.1 Cyclobacteriaceae bacterium | reverse complement strand
GTTAAATAAGTAATGCTTAGAATATACTTCCTTTCCAAGGTTATTGTACACGATGAAGTTGATGTTCATTTCGTTGTCAATTACCGGAAGGTTAAGTGGTATATTTATTTGATCTATAAATGGGTTTGGATATGCCAATCCCATCCTTGAATCCAATCTTTGAAGTTCGTTATTGACATATTTCTTGTCTCCAAAAATGATCCTGAAATTTTTGTTTCCATTTAATGGAAATTGGTAAGAACTCTCAGAAGACATGTCAATGATGGCACCTGCTTCCAGATCCACCAATAAAGTATTTCGTTCACCCCTTCCAAAATAAGAATTGTCCCAGGTCAGGTAACTATCATTAGCATTATTGGTGTTTACGGAGAAGTCCCAGCTATAATTGTCTTTTGTGGCCACAATATCTTTAGCAAAATTAGGGTAGAAATATTCCGGATGAGAAAAGTTGTAATCCGTGTAGTTGCCAAATCTTGGGATCAATAATTCATCAAATTTATCTTTTGAAGGAGAGGCTTCCGGGTGCATACCAATTCCACCTATATCAAAAATCTTATCTCCTGATTCAAGGGTAAGCTGAATTTCCCAATGAGGATCAGTTAATGGGTTTTTTATAGCACTGGCAGCTGTTCTACCATTGCCAGTGGCCTTAGACTTAAATGGAATTTTTAATGTTGTGTTTTCTTCCGCACTGATAAATGCTCCTCTGAAAGCTCGAAGCGTAGTTTGTTTAGTAAAGCTACCAGCTTCAAATACAAATAATGAATTAGAGACAATTCCCGTTTGAAAAAGCGACTCGTTTTCACTGAAAGAAATGACCTTTGTCCAATCAATATCAAAAGGGTAGGGATTGCCAATTTGATTCCAACCCGCCTCTAACTGAATTTCATAATATTCTGTGACGGAATCAAATTTTACCTCACCGGCGCTTAGGTCAATAGTATTATTCTTTTTTTGGTTAAACCAATATCCTTTTCCTCGTTCAAAATTTTGTAATGAAGTAGGATACTCACTACAGCAACTTCCGGATGCATAATGTAAAACTCTCCAGGTTTCAGCACTTTGGATGCCCAGGTCATCTTCAAAATTTGATTTGATAGAAGTGTTGTCAAGTTGGTATGGAATAGAAATAATTTGGTAGTCATTTTCTGTTCCTCCAAAATCCAATTGATCCAATGTGATATCTCCATCCTCAAAGGTGATGTTCATAACCACAGTGTCCGAATTAGTGTAATTTTTAATATCAGTCACTTCAAAAAAATAAACCATTCCAGTTTCATCGAGTACTGATCTGTTAATAACCGCTTCGTACATTCCGTCAGTTTCTTCTATTGGCGTGATTGCCCAATCTTCGGATGAAATCGCACGACAATGAAAATTGACGAGTTTAACACCGGTGTCATCTGTGGCTTTTATACTAACAAGTTCAGATGTATTACTGATAGGGTAGGTACTGATAAAATTTTGCTGCGTAATCACTGGCGATTCCTTATCAGGAAATTCATCAATAGTTATTTCAAAATATTTCTCAAAATCCAGTCCTTCGTTGTCTGTAGCAATCAGGCTTATGTCAATTGTTGGTGTTTCATTATATTTTAGAATGGCATTAGTCACCAATTTATCTCCAGAAATGGAAAAATATTCAGAACCTTGGGAGATAGTATAAGTGTGTGTAGCATTGTTGTCGGGGTCTATAGTGGATAAATTGCCTACCAGAGACCCGACTGGCATATATTCCTGAATAGATGCATTAGAAAGTGCAATGTCAGTCGGAGATTCATTCATATCCGAAATGGTGATAATAAATGATTTTTCAATTGATTCTCCAAAAGCATCGGTCGATCGTATTCGAATGGATTTTTCATTGGAAGCTTCAAAATCAAAGACTTTCTTGGTCATTAATTCACTTCCAGAAATGGAAAACCCGGCATTATTCGTATCACCATTTCCTGACACTAATGAATAAGTGAATTGGTCATTTTCATCAAAATCTTCCGTCGTAAGGTTCGCAACTTTAGTGTTGACAGGGAGGTTTTCTTCCAGCAGAGTGTTGGAAATAGAAACAGCTGATGGGCGGTGATTTTGATATTTTCGAAGCTGGCTCTCAACAGAATTACCACCTACGTTTAGCCATGCATAATTGAATTTGTCGGTATCCTCAAAATACAATATTGACACAGGTTGCAGGTCATTATTTGTAATGACGGTAGTTCCTTTATTGCTTGTAATCTCAAAACTATTGCTATTAATAATTGCCAGAGTCTCTGGATTGATTCTGGAACCATATAGATTATAGGTCTCAAAACCTGAAGCTGTGGGCGCTCCGTAAAAACTTACTAAATATTCATTTTTAACCGGGCTAAAAGAAACTTTCGGAAGTTTCACCTGCTCAATGCAAGTGCCACACCCACCTAATGGAATTTTACTAACCACGACATGTGTCGGATTAATTGTGGCGCCATTTTGAGCAGATATTTTTTGTCCATAAATATTGGCAGTTTGCTGGTATTCGGTAGCAACCAGATCTACATCTTCATAAACCACCAGGAATTCCTCTGTTTGAGGATTAAATGCTGCGGAAGGGTTTTTATACCTGTCTTCTGAATTTCCATCGGGACTCACTTGAAAAAATGATCCCACTGAAAGGTTGCTTGGGTCAAGCATTGTTCCCCAAACTTCTGATGATGATCCATCATCCACCTGGAAGATCGTCAAAATTTGATTGATGACAGGGTTTGATATCAACTGACTACTTTTAGGCCCACTCGTGCCGGAAATTCCCGAAGTATTTTTGTCAATAACTTTTTCACCTCCGTCTTTTTGTCCGTTTGAAGAATTAATAATTTGTAGATGTAAGGCCATCTCAGTGGTACCTGTTTGTACATGGTACCCAACAATAAATTTATTGGTGACTGGATCAAAAAAGGAAATCAAACCTTTATATGGATCGCCAAATGTAGAAGATGCAAATTCTACCTCAGTGCTACTTTTCACACCGTTAGCATTGATCATAAATCCAACGACCTTTTTAAAACCTCCCTGAATTGTTTTGATCATAACGAAGTACTGGTTGTTGACTTCATCGTAGGCGATGGCAGGAGTCTCAATTATCGAGCTTTCACAATTGCTTGTTGCCGAAAAAATAGAAAATGCGTTTCCTATCGGGGCTCCGGTAATGTAATTGATAAACTGCCCTTTTAATTCAATGTTTTCCGTACAACCGCCTTTTCCTTCTGCCCAAACAGTGAATATCTCCTTGTCCACACTGTTAAATGCCGAAGCTGGTTTAGTAGTATGGGTGTTGCTTGACAGAATATTTTCATTACCACCTATTTCGCTTGCCACACTTAAAAGTGAGGTAAGTATCAGGGTAAGGGTCAATATGTGGTGTATTATCTTCTTCATCTTATCATTGCGGATTAACCGGTGGATCAGGGATAGCATTTGAATCGCCACTGGTTGATCCTCCATTATCGGATCCTCCCGAGATAAATAATAATGTTCCTCCTACCAGAACTAATGGCGCTACTTTCGCCACAACCGGCACTCTTCTACTAATGGCAAATGAATCAGTGACCTCATAAACCAATGGATTATTTCGGTCACTGATTTTTATTGTATAGTTTTTACCTACTCTAAAATCTTTAGGAATGATCCAGGTATAGTTTCCGGTATTTTCGATTTGCTGAGTGTAATTTATTACACTTTGCTCGTTGAGCACTTCGAATTGGAGCTCCTTTGTGTTAGAACTGGAAGTCCACGTTATATTTATGGGTTTGGATTTCTTAAATTTTTGTTTTACTGTAAAGCCATTATAGGTGAGAAGTGGTGTATGAATTCCTCCTTTAATTTTTAAATTGATGTCTCCTTTAAAATTTCCAAATTCTTTTCTTGCATTCCAGTGTATTTTTTTGTCCTCCCCTGGGGAAAGCTTTTGACCTACATCACCTGAGACCTCTAATAGAGGGGATTGAAAGTTGTCATGTGAGCCATACAAGAAGAAATCATATAATTCTGAAGGATCAGAACCAGATAGGTCATAGTACACGGCAATATTTCCATCCTCAAATTTCACCCGGACATTTTCAATGTCCTGTGCATAGGAAGTTGCAGAAAAGATACCGCATAGGGCTACAATAAAGGCGATTGTACCTTTCATAGTTACAGTGGTAATCGTTAGTATCTTTTGATGTTGGTTGGTATGATTGATCGATTAAAAAAATAAAAGAGTACTTATCAATCATTACTTAAAGATATAACTTATTTGTAGCTATGAATCAGGGGTTTATTGATAATAAAGTTTAAAAAGTCACAATGTAAGGTTTTGTAAACAATGTATAAAACTCATTGTAACAAATGTTGTGTTAATAATCGTAGTCAAATTTGAATTTTAACTTATTAATCTTCTTGTTCGCGTAAATCAACAGGAACTACTCTTGATACTCCCTGTTCGATCATTGATATACCATACATAATGTCGGTGCTCGCCATGGTACGTTTATTATGCGTAACGATGATAAACTGAGAATCCTGAGAGAATTTTTTAATGATGTTGTTAAACTTGTCGATGTTGGCGTCGTCCAGCGGTGCATCCACCTCATCAAAAATACAAAATGGAGCGGGTTTTAATAAATAGATGGAAAATAGTAGGGATGTTGCTGTCAATGTTTTTTCCCCACCGGAAAGCTGGTTTATGGTTAATGGCTTTTTACCTTTTGGTTTCGCAATAATCTCAACTGCCGAATCCAATGGATCATCCGGTTTGGTAAGTCGTAGATCACAGTCATCTTCTTCTGTAAACAAGGATCTGAATACGGAAATGAAGTTTTCTTTTATCTTATAGAAGGCATCCAAAAAGGTTTCCTTCGCTACCATGTCAATTTCTTCAATGGTAGTAAGCAATGATTCTTTGGCCTTTTCGAGGTCCTCTTTTTGGTTGGTGATAAAGTCGTGGCGTTCTTTGATCTCTTCGTAGGCTTCCATGGCCATAGGGTTGATAGGGCCAATCTTTTCAATTCTATTTCGAAACCGCTCTACTTTTTCTACTAATTCTTCCTCACTTAATCCACTATCCTCTTCTTCCTCACCCTTTTCAATGGTCAATTGATCCGGATTGATATTAAACTCAACGGAAAGGCGCTCTCTTACGCCATTCATTTCAATCTTCACCTCATTGAGCTTATTTTGCAGCTCCATGATCAGATCATCCGCAGTTTCCCTTTTTCTTTGTAATTGACGCGCCTCGTTTTCCAGCTCATCTATTTTACCACGGCAGGCGTAATATTCTTTTTCAATTTCATTTAATCCAGCCTCAATTCCTTCTTTTTCCTGGTACATTTCTACCAGCTCATCTTCCTGGATTTCATTGCCATCAAGGATCTTCTTAATCTCCTCATCATTCTTCTTTAAATCTTCCTGGTTCTTTTCAAGGCGTTCCTTGATTTGCTGAATGCTATTTTGTTTAAAGGAAATTTCCTGTTCGAGGCTATTGAGCTTACTTTCTAACCGGTGAAAATTGATATTTTCTTCATTGTAAATCCCGGATTTTACTTCCAGTGTCTCTTTTAATCCGGTAAGCTCATCCTGCTGATTGCTCAAATTATCTAATAAACTTTCAATCTCAACTTGTTCGGTATCGAGCTTTGGCCTTAGTTCAGTTAATTCTGAGTTAAGTTGATCTATCCGCTCAACAAGGTCCTCTTTTTTAAGGGCAGAATTACTGATCATTTCAGAAAATTGCTCCTGTTTGGTTTTGACAGAAACTAACTCCTGACTGAGCAGGTTTAATTCATCTACCTGGCTTTCAATTTCGAGTTTTTTGGTGTTTTGCTTTAACTCTTCCAGCTCATTTTGCTGCTCTTTTAAGTTGTAAGCTACTTCGTCCAATTTTTTCTTGAGTGACTTGATTTCTTTTTCAAGCTTTTCGAGATTTTTTGCTCTACCTATTCGCTTTCCTTCAAATAATCCTACAGAACCTCCCGAAATGCTATATTTCTTTTTCGTTACCTTTCCATTTTGCGTAATGAAAACACAGTTCTCATGGTTGGGGATTTGATCTTCCTTGCCGGTAAATATGTATACACCATCTAATATATGACTTACTAATCGTGCATATTTCTGGTCGTATTCAATGATTTCTGTAGCCGGAATAGCATTATCTACAATTTGAAGATCAGAAGGGCGATACTTATCAAAAGTATTTAAAATGAAAAAATTAGCCTTTCCTTTTGAAGCATCATTGAGAAGATTTATCGCTTTGTAGGCATCTGCCTCTTCATCAACGATGTAGTAATTCATATAAGGCTCCAGGTAATTCTCAATGGTGATGCGATATTTTTCATCACAAGTAATTACATCAGAGAGGAGAGGAGCATCTTTTTTCCAATTGGCTTTTTTCTTTAAAAACTTGATGGCTTCAGGAAAACCTTCCAAATTTTCAACCAGGGATTTAGTCAGGTTGTATTCATTCTCCCTTGCATCCAGAAGGCGTCTCTTTTGAACCTGTTCATCTTTTATGACCTCGATGGTTTTTTCCATAGAAGAAATTCGAGCGTCAAGTTTTTCCTCATTGCTTTTTAAAGTCGAAATGAAATCGTTTTTTTCTTTGATAGTCTCATCTAACTGAGCAATTTTTTTGTCAAACTCTTCAATGTTAGCTGACTGCGAAGTTGAATCAACCGTAGCCTTTTCTAATTCCTGCTTAAGAGAGCTAACCTGTATTTCTTTTATTTCAATGTCTTTCTGAACCTGGTAGAGGTCATCCTTTTTAGTTCGGTATTTTTTATCAAGTATATCTACCTCTTCCTGAAGCGCAGTGGTTTTCGTTTTTTGTTCGTCACGATCTCTTTTAAGTTCCTGCAATTTCAGATCAGATTCAGCAAATATCTTTTCTGCGGATTCCTTTTCCTTAATAAGGCTTTTTATACTGAAATCGGTCCTTTGATCACTTTGACGATCCAGCTCAATTTGCTCTCTAAGATTTTCTGACTTGTCGTTTAAAAAGCGAAGTCGCTCATTCTTAATTTTCTTCTCGTTCTCAAAATTCCGAATTTTGGAAACATGTTCGTTCAGTGTCTTTTGACGAGAAGCTAATGTCTTTTCTTTGGTAATTAATTCTTTTTTGGAGTTCTCTACCCCCGACTCCTTTTCTGCAATTAACTTAGAGATGTTTACTTTTTGGTCTTTCTCCTGAATGATTTGTTTATTGACAGTTTCAAATGACTCTTTAAACTTTTCAATTTTCTTTCTGGAAAGCTCAATGCTAAACTGCTTATACTCCTCTTTGATCTTAAAATAATTCTGCGCTTGCTTGGCTTGTTTTTCAAGCGACTTCATATTTTTCTCAATTTCAAAAAGCAAGTCCTCTACGCGGTCAAGGTCAGCATCAGTCTCGCTGAGCTTACGCATGGTTTCTTTTTTTCTTACCCTGAATTTTGAAATTCCTGCAGCCTCTTCAAATAAATGCCTTCTTGAATTATCCTTGTCATTCAAAATATCATCGACCATTTTTAGCTCGATAATGGCGTAGCTATTTGAAGCAATACCTGTGTCAAGAAATAGTGAAGTGATATCTTTGAGCCTACATTGAACACCGTTTAATAAATATTCGCTGTCTCCGGACCGGTAATATCTTCTGGTGATGGTGATTTGATTGTACTCGACCGGAAGTAGATTTTTAGTATTGTCAAACGACAAAGATACTTCAGCTAATTGGGTTGCTTTTCTCGTTCTGGTGCCATTGAAAATAATGTTCTCCATTTTCTCAGATCGAAGTGCACTTGTCTTTTGCTCACCTAGCACCCATCGTATGGCATCCACAATATTGGATTTTCCACATCCATTGGGACCGACTATTCCGGTAATGCCTTCGTTGAAATTAATAACAACTTTATCGCCAAAACTTTTAAAACCTTTTATCTCGAGTTTAGTGAGCTGCATATGGAGTAACTAATAGTAACAAAAAGAAACGACTAAAAAGCAATTTTGCAATATTGATTATTAATCAAAAGTTGACAAAGTTAAAATTATAATTCTTAATTTCGTGCTTATGGATGAAGGTTTTATTTTCTATATCATATTAGCGGTAATCGCATTAATTTCTCAATTACTCAAAAAGAAAAAGGGAGCTCCACCGCCATCAAGTCAGGGAGGGGGACAAGCGAAACCGCGTCCACAGAAAAAGCCATTTTCTTTTGAAGAAATTCTAAAAGAGTTTCAAGCTGAAGTGCTGCAAGAGGAGCCGGAAGTGCAACCTACTGTAAAACCTCAACCGGTGAAGGAACAAAAAAAAGAAGCTTCAATATCGAGGGCAAAGAGAGAAAAAAGGTACGAAACGTTTGAAGGCACCAGTTATGAAGAAGCAACTACAGATAATGAAAAGCTGGAAGAAAAGTTGAAAAAATATAAAAGGGATGATCATTATGATATATCAGAAAAGGAGCAGCACCCTATTTTAAAACTTCTCCAGTCTGATGATGGACCAAAAAATGCGATTGTTCTCAGTGAAATTATCAATCGCAAATATGAATAAAAGGCAGTGCATTTTTTAATCATTTTTTTTTGCTTATTTAAATTTTAATTACCTTTGCCATCCCAATTAAAAAACATGTATACAGTTTCAAATACATTTTTGTTAGTTCCCGAAACTAAAAAGAGGAGGCCCTAAGGGGCTTATCCATTTTTCACATGTCTACGAGACTATGTGGCAACTCCAAATCATCCCAATTATTTTTTATTGTTTATTAACTATTGATAATGGCAAATTTTGAAATATTAGTTGCATCGGAAAAGCATGTTAGCTTTGCAGAGGAGATTTCTAAGCAAATAGAAGAATCTGCCAAAGCCAGGGGAACGGGAATAGCCAAAAGATCACCTGAATATATCGTACAAAAGATGATTGAAGGTAAGGCCGTAATAGCTATTGCTGATAAAAAGGAATTTGCCGGGTTTTGCTATATAGAATCATGGGCAGAAACTAAATTTGTAGCCAATTCCGGATTGATTGTAGCGGAAAACTTTCGAAAGCATGGATTGGCCCATAAAATCAAAGAACAGGCATTTAAATTATCCAGAGAGAAATTTCCTAACGCGAAATTATTTGGGCTAACCACTAATTTGGCGGTAATGAAAATTAATTCCGATCTGGGCTACAGACCTGTCACCTTTTCTGAATTAACAGACGATGAAAAGTTCTGGAATGGATGTAAAAGTTGTGTAAACTATGACATACTTACCAGAACAAATAAGAAACATTGCTTATGTACAGGGATGCTATATGATCCCAATGAGATGAGCAAGCACCAGCGAAAGAAATTCCAGGATTATAAAAATAAGTATAAGAGCTGGTTAAAAATTAAAAGGGATTTACTCTTTAGTCGATTTAGGAAGGATCCGGCTGAAAAGTAAACCTAATTGTAAAATACCAAACCTGATTTTTTATCATGTCTCAAAAAAAAGTTGTATTAGCCTATAGTGGCGGACTCGATACCTCCTACTGCGTAAAATATCTCACGGATGACATGGGCTATGAAGTTCATTCTATCTTAGTGGATACCGGAGGATTTTCGAAAGAGGAATTAGAAAAAGTAGAAACACGAGCTACGGATATGGGGGTTTCCTCCCACAAAACTTATAGCGCAACTAACGAATTCTACCAGGATTGTATCAGGTACCTCGTATATGGAAATGTATTGAGAAACAACACCTATCCACTTTCTGTAAGTGCAGAGCGCGTATTTCAGGCAAAGGCAATCGCTAGCTATGCCAATGAATTGAATGCCGATGCCATAGCACACGGAAGTACTGGTGCGGGAAATGACCAGGTTCGTTTTGACATGATCTTTAATATCATGTGCCCCGGAAAGGAAATCATCACTCCTATCAGGGATATGCAACTTTCGCGTGATGAAGAAATAGAATACCTGAAGAAACATGGTGTGGACATGGACTGGAGTAAGGCACAGTATTCCATTAACCAAGGGATATGGGGAACTTCTGTAGGAGGGAAAGAAACTCTTACTTCCGATAAAACTTTACCGGGAGAGGCTTACCCAAGCCAGCTTAAAAAAGAAGGTGGTGAACAGGTGAAGCTTCATTTTGAAAAAGGTGAGCTGAAAGGTATTGGTTCTGATAAATTTGATAATCCCGTTGAGGCCATTCAAAAGCTTGAAGAATTGGCGTCTGCCTATGCTATAGGCAGGGATGTGCATGTTGGCGATACGATAATAGGTATAAAAGGACGGGTAGGATTTGAGGCAGCAGCTCCTTTGATCACTATTAAAGCCCACCACACTTTAGAGAAACATACACTTACTAAATGGCAATTATACTGGAAAGATCAAATGGCAAGCTGGTATGGTATGATGGTGCACGAAGGGCAATTTTTAGAACCACTCATGCGAAACCTGGAGAAATTCATGGAGGATACGCAAGAACACGTGACAGGTGACGTGATCGTCAATCTTGAGCCGTACCGATTTACCATTCAGGGTTGTTCGTCAGATTATGATTTGATGTCTTCTAAGTTTGGTGCATATGGGGAAATGAATAAAGGTTATACTGGTGAGGATGTACGGGGTTTTGCAAAAATCCTTTCCAATCAAGTATCAATTTATAACCAGGTCAAAGCTGAAAATGAAAAAAATTAAAGTAGGAGTAATCGGTAGTGCCGGGTTTACCGGTGGTGAGTTGATCAGTATTTTACTTAATCATCCCAATGCGGAGATCGAGTTTTTACATTCTTCCAGTAATGGAGGGAATAAAGTATATGCTGTACATAAGGATTTAATAGGAGAAACCGAACTTACTTTTACTGATCAATTTGATGACAGCAGCATTGATGTATTATTTCTTTGCAGTGGTCATGGGCAATCGGCAAAATTCTTAGAAGAGAATCCAGTAAGAAAAGATGTAAAGGTTATTGACTTGAGCCATGATTTCAGAATTGCCAATCCGGATTATATTCGCCCGTTTGTTTATGGATTAGTAGAAGCGGAAAAAGAATCTATTGCAACGGCAGAAAACATTGCTAATCCAGGTTGTTTTGCTACCTGCATTCAATTGGGTCTAATACCGCTGGCAAAGGCTGCAAAACTGCATGATGAAATTCACATCAGCGCAACAACAGGATCAACAGGCGCTGGTCAAAAGCCTACAGCAACGACACATTTTTCCTGGAGGAATAATAATTTTTCCATCTATAAGGCTTTTACTCATCAGCATCTTAAGGAAATTGCTCAGAGTTTAAAAAAATGGCAGAATGATTTTGATCACGACATCAATTTCATTCCATACCGTGGAAATTTTACGCGAGGGATTTTGGCGGCCATATATGTAAATTCTGATTTGTCAGAAGATGAGGCATATGATTTATTTAAAGAATACTATGCCGGCCATCCTTTTATTACGGTGACAAAAGATGAGATCGACTTAAAAATGGTCGTCAATACAAATAAAGGTGTGCTCAGAGTTGAGAAGTTTGGAAAAAAACTTTTGATAACGAGCATTATCGATAACCTTGTCAAAGGTGCTTCCGGGCAGGCAGTACAAAATATGAACATTCTTTTTGGACTGGATGAACAGGCTGGATTGAAATTGAAATCTGTGGCCTTTTAAACAATCTGACACATGAAAAATTATTTATCAGTAGCTGATGCCGGTGATGTCATGGCATTAGTAGAAATAGCTAAAAAATGTAAGGCGGATCCTTTCGGAAATAAGCAGCTAGGTGAGAATAAAACCATGGGGCTCATTTTTATGAACCCAAGTTTGCGAACACGTTTATCGACACAAAAGGCAGCGCTTAATTTAGGAATGAATGTCATGGTGATGAGCTTTACCGGTGAAGGATGGGCATTGGAAACGGAAGAAGGTGTAGTCATGAAAGGTGATAAAGCAGAACATATTAAAGAAGCTGCTGCTGTGGTTGGTGAATATTGCGATGTAATAGGGTTACGATCTTTCCCTTCTTTACAAGACCGCGAAAAAGATTATTCTGATCCGATTTTACATTCATTTGTAGAGAATGCTGGTAAACCCATCGTCAATATGGAGTCAGGTTCACGCCACCCACTTCAATCCCTGGCAGATGTTCTGACCATTGAAGAACATAAAAAAACTGAAAAGCCGAAGGTAGTACTTACCTGGGCAAACCACCCAAGGGCGTTGCCTCAATCAGTCCCAAATTCATTTGCCGAATGGATTAATAAAACGGATTATGAATTTGTCATCGCTAATCCGGAAGGATTTGACCTGTCTGACGAATTCATAGGAAATGCAAAAGTATTGCACAACCAGGAGGAAGCTTTTGAGAACGCCGATTTTATTTATGCTAAAAACTGGTCTTCATTTCATAATTATGGAGAAAAATATATGGGGAAAGAAGATTGGACAGTTTCTTCAGAGAAAATGAAATTGACCAATGATGCAAAATTTATGCATTGCTTACCGGTAAGAAGAAATGTGATTGTGAATGATGATGTAATTGACAGTGAAAATTCACTGGTAATTAAGGAAGCTGGAAACAGGGTATGGGCAGCCCAGGCAGTCATAAAAAGTATTCTTGAATCCAATTAATCTGAAACATGCAGCCACTGAAGGTTTTTAAAATAGGAGGAAAGGTAGTAGAAGATGAACAAAAGCTCAATTACTTCCTTAAAAACTATGCTCAAATAGAGGGCAATAAAATCCTCATTCATGGAGGGGGAAACTGGGTGACCGATATGAGTACAAAACTCGGTATCGAAACAGTAAAAATCGATGGTAGAAGAGTTACAGATGCAGAAACCTTAAAAGTAGTGGCAATGATGCTTGCTGGCTTAGCCAATAAGACGGTGGTGTCTAAGCTCCAGGCTTTTGATTGCAATGCACTTGGCCTAACTGGTGCGGATGGAAATATCATATTATCTGAAAAGCGACCCCTTCAAAACGGAGTGGATTACGGCTTCGTGGGGGATGTGAAGAAGGTAAATGGTAAAGCATTGCAGCAATTCATTGAATTGGGTTATGCACCGGTTTTAACCGCTTTGACGCACGATAATAATGGCAATCTACTGAATACAAATGCTGATACCATAGCATCTGTAACAGCGGTAGCATTAGCAGATTTATTTGATGTGGAACTCGTGTTCTGCTTTGAGCTTCCCGGAGTATTGGAGGATATAAATGATGAGAATAGTGTGATATCTTATTTAAATAAAGATATTTACAAGGACTTGAAGGGAAATGGAATTATTAATGAAGGAATGATACCGAAAATTGACAATGCTTTTGATGCCCTTGAAAAAGGAGTAAAAGATGTTAAAATTTGTCATTCTAATCATATCCTTAAATTTGCAGAAGGGAAGTCAGATTTTGGAACCTTAATATCTATTTGATTGTGAAAGATCTATTCGAACAATCGCTCAACCTGCTCAAAGGGTTAATTGAAATTCCTTCATTTAGCAAGGAAGAAGTGCAGGCAGCAAATTATATCAACAATTTTTTCACTCAAAAAGGAATACCTACTGAGCGATTTGGAAACAATATCATTGTGCAAAACAAGCATTTTGATCCGGACAAGCCGAGTATATTGCTCAATTCGCATCATGATACGGTAAAGCCCATTAAAAGCTGGACGAAAGATCCATTTAACCCTGAAATTGAAAAAGGAATGTTAAATGGCTTAGGTAGTAATGATGCCGGTGGGGCATTGGTAAGCTTAATAGCCACCTTTCTACATTTTTATGAAAAGGAAAACCTAAAATACAATTTGGTTTTTGCCGCTACTGCTGAAGAAGAAATATCAGGAAAAAATGGGGTGGAATCAATCATAGCCAGCTTACCAGATATTATTTTTGGAATAGTAGGTGAGCCTACACAAATGAGAATGGCCATTGCTGAAAAGGGATTAATGGTACTGGATTGTGTAGCGAAGGGAGTTTCTGGTCATGCAGCCAGAAATGAAGGCGAGAATGCTATTTATAATGCTTTGGATGATATTGGATGGTTCCAGGAGTTTCGTTTTCCAAAAGAATCAGAAGTACTGGGACCTATCAAAATGAATGTGACCTTAATTGAAGCGGGTACGCAACACAATGTGATTCCTGATGAATGTAAATTTGTGGTGGATGTAAGAACTACCAACGCATATACCAATGATGAGACGCTTAAACTCATTGAAAAATATGTGAAATGTGAGGTGAATGCCCGCTCTACCAGATTACAAGCGAGTGGATTACCAGAAGATCATTTTATTTTAAAAGTGGCCGAAGAGCTGGGAATTGAAACTTTTGGTTCACCTACGCTTTCAGACCAGGCACTCATGCCATTTTATACCGTTAAAATTGGCCCCGGAGATTCAGCCCGTTCACATACCGCAGATGAATACATTAAACTTGAAGAAATAGAAGAAGGTATAAAAAAATACCTGGAAATATTGGAGAGTATTCTCGTTGAAGAAGAAATTCATGAACCTGAAAATTAAATCCAATTCCGATCATTAATATTTACACTTCCAATTCCATGACGAAACATCGAAATAAACTTTGGCAAAAATCTACCGACGTAAATAGTGAGATTGAGAAATTTACGGTGGGCATGGATCGTCAATTAGACCTACTTCTCGCCAGGTATGATGTGCAGGGTTCTTTGGCGCATATTAAAATGCTCAAGGAAATAAATTTGCTTACTGCGGATGAATTGGAAGTACTAACAGAAGAATTAGAAAACATTCTTCAGATAGTTGATAGAGCAGAATTTGTGATAGAAGAAGGGGTGGAAGATGTTCATTCTCAGGTAGAATTGATGTTGACCAGAAAGCTAGGGGATGTCGGTAAAAAAATCCATTCAGGTCGGTCCAGAAATGATCAGGTACTATTGGATTTAAAGCTTTTCATGCGGGCAGAAATGTTAGAAATTTCTGACTCCATTCAGCAATTGTTTGAAAGGTTAATTGACTTAAGCAATCAATATAAAAATGTGTTGCTTCCTGGTTATACGCATCTACAAGTAGCCATGCCCTCCTCATTTGGGCTTTGGTTTGGTGCTTATGCAGAGAGTTTAGTAGATGATTTATCCCTTTGGAAATCTGCTTTTGATGTTGTCAATAGAAATCCCTTGGGTTCTGCAGCGGGATATGGCTCTTCATTTCCACTCAAACGTCAGATGACCACCGAGCTACTCGGGTTTGAATCCATGAATTACAATGTAGTTTATGCTCAAATGGGACGAGGTAAGGCTGAAAAAGTGGTGGCGAATACCATGAGTGTGATTGCTGATACTCTTTCGAAATTTTCGATGGATGTTTGTATTTATATGGGGCAAAATCATGGGTTCATTAGCTTTCCTGATGAATACACCACCGGGTCAAGCATTATGCCCCACAAAAAAAATCCGGATGTATTTGAATTGATTCGGGCAAGAAGTAATAAGCTTAAGTCATTGCCCAATGAAATTTCCCTGATTACTTCCAATCTACCTTCGGGATATCACCGTGACTTGCAGATGATTAAAGAAGGTATCTTACCAGCATTTCAAAATTTAAGAGAATGCCTCTACATGACCTGGTTTATGTTGGAGCATATTAAAATAAATGATGGGATATTGGAAGATGAGAAATACCAATACTTGTTCAGTGTGGAATTAGTCAATCAGTTGGTTTTAGAGGGGATGCCATTCCGTGATGCCTATGTAGAAGTGGGTAGAAGAATTGAAAACGGTGAATTCAAACCTGAAAAGTCAGTTCAACACACCCATGAGGGAAGCATAGGAAACCTCTGCAACGATGCTATTCAAAAGCGAATGGATGACGTAGCATCTTCTTTTCCAAAGAGTATATAATTCTCTTTTTTTCTCGCTAAGATTTTTGGAAATTTAGTTGTTCACTAAACCTAATCAACTATGATCACTACACTTGTGCATGTGTGGGTAAGCCCTCATCATATTGAAGAATTTAAAAAGGCTTCTATTGAAAATCACCTTGCTTCCATCAAGGAAAAAGGCAACTTGAGATTTGATATTCTTCAGGATGCTGATGACCCTGCAAAGTTTGTGTTGTATGAAGCCTATGAAACGGAAGAGGCAGCCGCTGCACATAAGGACACCAAGCATTATAAAAAGTGGAGGGAAACGGTGGCAGACTGGATGGTGAAACCCAGGGAAGGAAAAAAACATAAAATCCTCGCGCCTACAAAATAATATCTATGTCTATTGCCTTTAATTTTGCACGTATTCCTCAAATCCATTTTGGTAATGGTAAAATAGCAGACTTGACTGCGCAGATTTTGAAATTAGGAAATAGCGTAGTGGTGCTTACCGGGAAAAAGTCTTTTATTTCTACCCCACATTGGGATGCTTTGCAAGAAGATATTAAATCCAATCAAATAACTTTAAAACATTTCACTATTTCCGGTGAGCCATCACCGCAAATGATTGATAACATTGTGCATGATGTGGGTGATGAGCCGGTTGATTCTGTAGTGGCGATAGGAGGCGGGAGTGTGCTGGATGCAGGAAAAGCAGTGGCAGCCATGATTGGCAAAACGGATTCCGTAAAAATATTTTTAGAAGGTGTTGGCACTAAGGATCCTGATGGTACTACTTTGCCTTTTATTGCTGTGCCTACTACATCAGGTACAGGAAGTGAATGTACAAAGAATGCTGTGATTTCGGAAGTAGGTGCTTCTGGGTTTAAAAAATCCCTACGGCATAATAATTTCGTGCCTGAAGTAGCCATTGTTGATCCGGAGCTGACATTGAATTGCCCAGCTACCATTTCGGCCATGGTAGGAATGGATGCATTCACCCAATTGCTGGAATCATACGTTTCTACTAAAGCAAATGATTTTACAGATACTTTGGCATACAGCGGACTGCAAAAAATCAGTCAATTTTTTGAGTTAATGATGAAGGAACCTGATAACCTGGAAGCCCGGGAAGGAATGGCCTATGCTTCCATGGCAGGAGGAATTACCCTGGCAAATGCCGGCCTCGGAACAGTCCATGGTTTTGCTTCATCATTAGGAGGGAGGTTTGAGATTCCTCACGGCGCTATATGCAGTAAGTTAATGGAGCCTTGTAATGTAAAGACAGTAAAAAAACTGGGGTATAGAAATTCAATAAATGATCAGAAATTTTTAAAGAAATATGCCAAAGTGGGGAAGCTGTTTTCCACTACTTCAGGTAAAAACGATGCCTTTTATATTGATTTGTTGATGGAAACTATTGCCCGATACAATTCAGAATATTGCAGCTACACATTGTCAGAATTTGGATATCAAACCTCAGAGGCATTATCCATTGCACAAGAAACTGGAAACAAAAATAATCCAATTGAACTTTCGGAAGAGCAGTTAATTGATATCCTTGAATCATTAAAATAATTATCAACTTTACAGATGAAGAGTCATCTGTGATTTCAGTCATAAAAAGTCCTCAAGCTCAGTTTTAGCTTTGTTGAAAACAATTTTACAATGGATAAAGCACAAAAATTTCAATTTACTACAGCAATAGATTATACTGCAGATGGTGTAGTTAGCAAACAAATTATTAAAAAGAAATCCGGAAATATTACACTTTTTGCATTTGACAAAGGACAGGCACTAAGTGAGCATACTGCGCCTTTTGACGCATTGGTTCAGGTAGTTGAAGGAGAAGCAGAAATAATCATTGATCAACAATCTTATATTCTTACTGTCAATGATAGTATAATTCTTCCTGCAGGAATTCCTCACGCTGTCAAGGCGGTTGATTCTTTTAAAATGATCCTCACTATGATCCGCGAAAGCAGTAATGAATAAGAATTTATTTTTCATCGCCCCATTTGCGTTGATTTCATTAATCCTGGCGATATGGACTGGATTGCTGCGATTAGGATGGGGCATGCCTTTTACCTTGTCATTGGTTCATCATGGAGCATTAATGGTAGGTAGTTTTTTAGGGACTGTGATCATATTGGAGCGGGTAGTTGCACTAAAGAAAAGATGGCTGTATATCTTTCCGGCAATTTCAGGGATAAGCTCTATATTCTTTTTTGTTGATCAACCTAAGATTGCGGTGTTGTGCCTTTTGGTAGCAAGCCTTGGATTAATGCTCTTGTATATCATTATTATAAGTAAGTACAAACACTATTATTTCTATGTCATGCTGTTTGGAGCCTTTTGCTGGTTGGTTGGAAATGTTTATCTCTATCACCAGTCATTGTATGCGATGAGCGTGAACTGGTGGATGGCATTTATCCTATTTACGGTAATTGGTGAGCGATTGGAATTGGGAAAATTTCTTCCTCCTAAAAAACTGAAAATGCCACTATTCTGGATAATTGTTGGCATTGTATTTTTAGGGTTAGTGCTTCCTTATCATGGTGTGGGATCAATAGTTACAGGTGTTGGATTTATTGTACTTTCCCTATGGTTGTTTCAATATGATATTATTCGCAAGTCTATCAAGGTAAAAGGAATCCATCGATTTACCGCAGTCATGTTAGGGGTGGGTTATCTTTGGTTATTTGTTTCCGGAGTACTGTTAATATCTTCCAATATCAGTAGTTTCCAATATGACGCAATCATCCATACCTTCTTTATAGGCTTTACATTTTCAATGATTTTTGCGCATGGGCCAATCATATTTCCTGGAGTAGCCGGGTTTCCTTTCAAACCATTTCATCCGGTTCTTTATTGGATTGGTGGACTGCTCGAGGTTTCATTGGTGATACGGATTGTGGCAGACTTGGTGGAACAGGTATATTTACGGAAAGTAGGAGGAATGATCAATGGGATTTCAATCCTTATCTTTTTTGTTACGTTGGTAATTTTGATCATTTTTGAAAACAATAAATGGAAGGCGATCAATAAAAAATAATGCAGTTTTGATAGTAAAAGATAGGGTATTCCAATTTGCCATTTTATTATCCGTCATCAACTTTTTAATAGCTGCTTCTCTGGGCGTATTTATTCGGAGTATCCCGTTTATGGACACTCCTGTAAATAGTCGCTATATCATTCATGCACATTCTCATGTGGCATTTTTGGGTTGGGTATTTATGGCTTTGATGGCGCTAATTTACCAGGCATATTTTTCTGGGTGTAAAGGGGTGATTCGTTGGTTTTTGGTGTATTTAACGGTTGTCCAAATTTCTGTATTTGGCATGTTAGGTACCTTTCCTTTTATGGGCTATGCTTTGTGGTCCATCATTTTTTCGTCCATACACATGGTGGCTTCCATTGTGTTTGTATTCTATTTTAAAAAGAAGAGCCTTCCTGGGAATGTATTGGCAAAGCCATTTGTTTGGGTTGCATTG
>JBNLGO010000067.1:0-19444 GCA_050306095.1 Cyclobacteriaceae bacterium | reverse complement strand
ATGAATGTGTCAATGAAAGGATCCCTCCTTTTGATGCTGAGTAAGGAATGGTATCCGTCTCAGACATCAAAGCACGAGTAGAAGCTATATTGACGATAGATCCTCCTTTGTTATCGCGCATTATTTTAGCTGCTTCACGTGCACAAAAGAAAGTTCCACGAAGATTGGTGTTTACCACATAATCCCATTCTTCTGCCAGCAATTCAAAGACCGATTTGTTCTTTCCTATCCCTGCATTGTTAATTAATGTGTCAACTTTTCCGAAGGTACCTTTGATCCGTTTAAATGTATTTTCAATTCCTGATACATCCGTGATATCCAATTCATAATAAATGGATTTACCTCCTTCCCTCTTTACTACTTCTTGTAACGATTCAAGTGCTGCCAGGTCTTTATCAATCAAAATGACTGTCGCTCCTTCTTTGGCATATGAAAGTGAAAGTACTCGACCGATCCCATTGGCTGCACCTGTGATGATGATTATTTTATTTTCAAATTTCATGACCTTCTTTTCAAACCTGAAAGATAAAGAGGAGAACATCTATTTGGTAGGAATAAATAAAAAAAGTCGTTGGATCACATTAAGTGGTCCGACGACTAGACTTTCAGAAAAAAACCTGATAGAATATATATTCCACCAGGTTTTATAATCCATGTTTAATTATCGCTTATACCAACTTCTCTACATTAGCGGTCAGCACTTCATCCAGATCATAGCCTTCTATCGGTACGATTTCTTGCTTTTCTCTGTCCCAATCTATTCTCCTGCCCAGCTTGTAAGCTAGTCCGCCCATATGGGCTGAGATGGCTTCTTCAAATCCTTCCTGAATGCCACAGCTTGGTTTACCACCATTTCTGATGCAGCTCAACCACTCCCGTAAATGAAGGAAGGTGGAATCAACTCGTTTCCCATCACGATAGGTCCACAGTAATCCCTTGTCAGCAAAATACTTTGCCGTAGCTGATGTGACGGCATCTACTCCTTCAGCAGCAGGGTCATATTGATACATAGGTGTGCCTGGATTAATTTTTCCGGCATCCAATAGATCTTTATATCGGGTTGATCGGGCATCAGGAAATATGGTTACCCGATTTCCTAATTCCATGGAAGCATCATGTCCCATAAATACCATCGGTCGATTATACTGATTACCCAATGTGGCACTGTATATAAATGTAAATCCTTTTTCTTTGCCAGGATCCTGGCTAGTACCGGTGGTGAAATTCGGATACTCCATATTCAGTTGTAATACATCCGGAACATTCCGACCATCAATGTGTGTATAAATTCCCCCCGAAGCTGAGACTGTATCAGGAATCCCCATTCTCAAAATACAATTGATCCTGTCAAACTCATGCGTCATTAAATCGCCTGATAAACCGGAACCATAAGCCCACCATTTTCTCCATCGGAAAAAGTGCTCCTTATTAAACGGAACCATCGGAGCGTTTCCTATAAATCGTTCCCAGTCGATGGTTTGAGGACTGGCAGTTTCATGAATGTGATATTGCCAGGCCCCATTGTCGTCATTCCTGTTGGTATTGGCAACAATCAATGAAACATGGCCCAATATGTTCTTTTTTATAACATCCTGAGCGGTTAGGAAGCTCTGCGTTTGTCGATGCTGGTGACCTACCTGAAAAACGGCAGATGCATTCTCAGCAATTTCTTTCAATTGATACGTTTCCGCTATATTGTGTGTCATTGGTTTTTCCACATATACATGCTTGCCTGCCTGCAATGCATCCATGGCTATCGGAGCATGCCAGTGATCTGGCGTTGCAATGACTACTGCATCCACATCACTTTTTTCCAACAACTCTTCATGTGTGCGGTAGCGTTTAATGGAATTCGTATCTGTGTTAAAAGAGTCAAGAGCCACCTCTGCCCGGTGGTCAAAAATATCACATACGGCAGTAAGCTGTACATTAAGGTTTTCCTGATCCAAAAATTCCTCCAGCCGTTTGTCATTCGGATTTTTTTCAGCTGATTCTTTCATTTCTTTCAGCCAGTCCTTTGTGGCGAAACCCAAGGCTCTGCAAAGTTGAGGCCCCCTGATTCCAAAACCAATGATTCCTATTTTAATAGGGTCACCCTCCATTGATCCTGATGGAGGAGGTGGTGCCGCTTTAATATCTAACTCTTGCAGGATCATACTTTTCTGATCCTTTGCTTTACCGGTGGCTTTTGCACCCGCCCACCAAATAGCGCCGGCTATCGGAAGGCCTGTTATTCCTTTCAATAAATTTCTTCGCGAAAAACTGAATTTTTTATCTTCTGACATGATATGCTGTGTTAAGGTTAAATAGTTTGTGGCTCATTTTTCTTTTCAAATAATGCAGCCAAACCAAAGTAGCTTCCTGTTGGGAACAAGTACAATACGATCAAAGCAGCCATTTCAATCAGGTTTTTATTGACAACCCAATAGCTCCCTTCCGCAGGTCCTTGATTCATGCCCGGAAATGCAGGATGCGACAGATAATACATACACAATAAAAAGGCGCCAAGGACTGCCGCTCTTCTGGTCATTACGCCTAACACAAGCAATAAACCAACTACTACTAGTATAGCAATGTTGAAACCATCAACAAACCCCACAAAGCTTTCATCTGCCAGTTTTACAAACATTGATTTAAAAATTCCCTCTGAGCTTAACAGGTAAGCTTTTGCTGTCCAGGAAGGATTATATAATTTGATAATACCCTCGTATAAAAAATGCCAACCGATGAGAACCCTCATAAATACCAGGGCGTTCAGTTGGGATTTGTTAAGATTATTAATACCCATAGTTTTACGTTTTGATATGCCCATAAATTAATGAAAGTCAACCTTTTAAAAAAGGATCAACACCTGGTAAACCGGAAAAAAGTTAATTTAAAAAGAGTGTAAATAATCAGAGAATTAAAGGACCTCTCCATTATGCTTTTCGAATTTTTCCAGCGACTTTTTATTGTTGGAAGTAATGACAATAATATCCAATAAACCACTTTTGATACCCTGCCAAAAATTATTGAATAAGGATTTATTTTTAACTGTCTCTGTAAATACAACCCCTTGTTTATATCCTTTATCTTCTTTTAGATTATTCTTTCTCACCGCAGCATTTGCCAGAAAGCTTATAAATCCTGAGGATTTATTGGGCTTGTTGGTTTTGTGAATATCAACTTCAAGATCCTGGTATTCCATTTCAAGGGTTCCAAAAATGTAATCTCTGTTTGCTTCCATCTCATAGGTCAAATCTTGAATTTGTCCATTGGGAATTTCCACTAATAATACTCCCATCAGAAATGGATTAAGACGCACCAACGGAAGCTCATTTATTTGTCCGTTGGATTTAAAGAATAAATCCGGATCCCTCATATCAAATTCAAAATTAGCTTTCATATCGCCTGCATTCATAATTCTTGCATTAATACTGGCGACCATTTTTGAATTCAAATTAAGTAAGGAATCAATATTGGTAATGTTGTTGATCTGTCCTCTGAGATTTACCAGTTCAAACTTACCCGGATCACTGTTTTCTACAATATCACCCAGTTGGGAATAAGACACATTTGATCGATGTAGATGAATGTTTTTAATGAAAAATGGAGTTTCAATTTGGGTGATCAGCATAGCTGGCAATTCCTTTTCCTTGTATGGAGGATCCTCTACCCATTTATCCCGAAACACATTGAGGTTTAACTGGTAAACATCTAATTTTTCTAAATAGAATTCCCTTTCAAAAACTTTAAAACTATTGTTGAATAGAATTTGAAGGGAGTCACATTTCACATCAAAAAGATCTTGCTCATAGGTTATCTCTTTTGAAAAATCCGGTCGGCTATAAATAGGGCTAAGTTTAAATCCACGAAGGTTGAGCATCTTGGTTTCTGTAATAAAATCAAACCCCTGGAGGGAAAAGTTGTAGTAGTTATTAAGCCTGGATTCTATAGGTCCTGATTTCATTAATGTACCTTTAAAGGTAGTCTCATCCGGACTGCTAATGAGTGAATGTATATCAGATAAAATAAGCTCCAGGCTATCAATTCCTAAGATGGTTTTTTGATTTTGATCTTGTAAAGTAAATTTTCCACCCTCTAGTTCCAGCACTTTTATATTTAGCGTATCAATTGATGAAGGAGAAAGCGTATCTTTTTCTTGAACAGGCTTATTTTCTGGTTTTACCAATTGAATATCTGAATTACTGATAATTAATGTATCAGCTGTAATTTTTTTGTGTAATAGCAAATCATCAAAATTCAGATTTTTGATGATAAACGCACTTGCGGTAATATTTCCCTGATTATTTTTTAGTTCGGCGCCCAGGTCATTTATAGAAGCATCTAAAATATATTGGTCGTCTTCCTCTCTGTAAGTAGTATTTAATTTAAAGTCACCATAGTTATATACTCCCCCTTCATACTCAAAATCGAAAGCTCCGGTAATGATATTTAATTCAGAAAACTCCGGCAACAGGGTAGTATCTCTGGCATTTAATTGCAACAAAAAATCATAAATATTGATATCTACCGACTGCAATGTCATGATTTCCTTGCCGTCCAATCCGGCCTTATCTTTAATACGCAGTTTTGCTTTATCTATGACCACTTCACCTAAGTTCAGTGTGTTGAGTTTACTTTTAATTTTTACTGAGTCTCTCTTTTTCTTTTGTCTTTTTACCTTTCGGAAATTGGGATACCAGGTGATGTGGGAGTTTTCAAATCGAACATCACTCACCTTTAATTCATCAAATAAAATCAGTCTGAAGGCATTAATTAATTGAATGGTGAGATCAGTTTCTATTTCAAATAAATGAAGGACTTTTAGACTGTCACCTTTAGTCATAAAATCAGGGTCAAGTGAAAGATTTAACCCTACTATCTTAATTTTTGCAGCCAGTAAGTTTGCATCTACTTTCCCAAGATCCAGTTTATAGTAAAGATGCTTTTGTTGAGGTTGCCATTTAGACAACCTGTTTTCGACATATGGTTCGGCTATAAACTTTAAAAAAGCTAAAAGAACAACCACACATATAGTCAATACCTTTAATATTTTCCTATAGGATGGTTTCATGTTGTTGGAAATTGGATCTTTGTTAGGTTAACACTCCAAGGGTTCCTTTAGTATCTAAATGAGGTATTTCAATAGAGTTAATACTTAGGGAATATTTATTGCCTTTAATTTCTTCTGATTCTTTGATCGCAACATTAGTGCTAAGAACTGATTTCTCCCAGTTTTCTCTTTTAGTAGCTTCTTCTTCTCCTAACAATTCGAAATCACTTTTACCTATAATATCCCCTATTGTCAAGTTCATCAGATCGGAATATCGAGCATTGACATACACATATTTACCATTGGTATCTTTAAGAAATACGCCGTTTTCCATACCGTCCAGCATGTTATAGAGCGTTTTTCGCTTACCTTCCAGCTCTTCTTTTCTGGCAGCATCTTCTTTACGCAGACGCTCTAATTGCTCCTGGGTAGCAGAAAGCTCTTCCATGTTTTGCTTCAACTCCTCCTCCTGGGTTTTCATCTCTTCCTCCCTGGTTTGCATTTCCTCTAACAAGTGCTTGGTCACACTATTGTTTTTTCCGGATTTTATAGCTGATGCAATACTTTCACCCAACTTTTCGATAAAGTTAATTTGATGTTCCTTAAAAGTCTGGAAAGAGGCTAATTCTAAAACACCTTCAACATCATTATTTTCATCCTTCAGCGGTACGATCAATACAGAGGTTGGTTTTGACTCGCCCATACCTGTTACGATATTGAAATGATCCGTCTTGATTTCTTTTAAAAAGACCTTCTTTTTTTCTACAAAAACCTGCCCGGCAAGTCCCTCTCCAATATTCAACTCCCGCTCTTCATGCTTTTTCCTGTTTAATGCAAATGCAGAAAGCAATTCTAACTTGGTATTTACCTCATTATCATTTTTAATGTACATTACACCCATAGATGCTTCTACATAGTCCACCAGGTTTGACAAAATCTTATCCCCCATTTCTTCCAGATCACTTCCTGAATCGCGAAGAATTTCGCCAAATTTAGCCTGCCCTTCGTTGGTCCAATTTCTTACATTATCTGCAATGGCCACATCCTGAAGCTTGTCACGCATTTGGATCAGTGAATTACCAAGAGTATCATTCTTGCTCTTGGGGGAGAATTGATATTGAAAATTTCCATCCCCAATATTTAACGCAAACTCGCTTGCATCATGCATGTAATCAGTAATGTAATTACTGTTTTCCACAATTTCAGCAAAATCATCTTTCTCTACCTCTTGCTTTTTAGGTAATTCACCGGTAGAGATAAGTTTGAGGTATTCTGAGGATTTTTTAATCCTTTTCTGACTATCATATTTAATGGTATAATAGATTATTAACAAAACCAACAGAATAAAGAAAACATATAGCCCAAATAATTTACCGCTAATTATTCCTTGGTCTGACAATTCACTTGCGCGTCGCTGACTACTGCTTGATATTAATACACTTAATTCAAAAACACCTGATTCAATTTTTTTAATTACATCAATCTCTTCTGCAAAGTTTATGTTTACTGCTTGCCCTGTAGGTTCGTACATACTCAGATCCTGACTTAGGGTATCTTCATCTGAAAAAATATCTGCTATTTCCATTTCCGGCAAAACGGACTTTGTTGCTAACTTAGCAAGCAATCTCTTTTCGTAATCCAGGAGGTCTTCCCGAAGTTGCACTGTTATGTCAAGAGCGGCTTCTTTATCCGTACCCAATGATGTGAAGAGCTCATTGTACACCAAATTCGCATCGTTTAAAGCTTCCAAAGCCTGAAAGCGAAACAACTCTTTATTGTCTGAAAAATATAATTGAGAATAGATAAATGCATTCTGAATTTGATTAACAAATGAAGATTGAATCGTTTCAAAATGATCCTGTTTTTCCTTTAAAGCATACATTTTCTGCAACTCTTCTCTTCCATTTTGATTAATTACTATAGAATAAATCGAAAGAAGAAATATGATTAGAATAAATGCTAAAATGTAAAGTGAACGATTGATATTTATCTTAGAGAGTAATCTCTTATAGTCAATTTTAATTTCCGCCATGTATCAATATCTTTTCAATATGTAAACTAAAAAAAAAATGCATATTCTTTTATACCTATCTACAAAATGTTAATAATGCTGTGCCTTTCGCCTTATTTATTATTATTTTCATAATGTTCTGCCCGGAATTACATTAATACTCCGTTGGTTGGAGTGATGGCTTCAGGTAGTTTTTTCTCACCCAATTGTTGTTTTAAATTGATCTCAATATTCCTTGACAAAGTGTACATAGGAATATCCGTAGGACAATCATCAAATGGGTCTTGAAGAAAAAATGCAATTTTATCAACTGCTAATAAAGCAAATGAAAGCGTTAGAGAAGCAGGAAGCAATACAAAAACCGATACATCTACAAGGCTAAATGGAAGCGAAATGATGTAGATATATATGAGCAAATCGAGAAATCGGGAATACATTACCGGAAAGATGGTGTTTTTAATACGCTCACACTTTCCCATCGAATCGGTGATGCTGCGTAAAGTAGTGTCAAGCTGCATATATTGAAAGGTGTCAAGATTAGCTTCCTTTCTTAGTTTTGATAATTCAATGGCATTCGTTTGCAGCAAACTGTTGGGAATATTCTTCGAACTTTTCATGTTTTCCAACTCTTCCAGGCTTACAAAATCCGACAATTCTTTCCAGGGAGGCTGAAGCCTAAGCGTTCGGCACAATGTATAGCACCAGGATATTTGACGATAGACAATGCTCTTTATTAATAATTTTACATTTTCATTATCGGTATTGTCATAATCACAAAAAGCTGTCAACTGACGAGTTAATGTTCTGCTATCATTTACGATTTGCCCCCATACTTTTCTGGCTTCCCACCATCTATCATATGCAGAATTGGTTCTAAATGCTAATAGTAAACCAATCACTGTACCGGGAACAGTCAAAAGGCTGATGGGTAAACTCAAAAAAACCAGGTCAGTATAAATATCAATGACCAGCATAATGACATTGTAAATAATAATCAGGGCAAATGGTTTTTTTAAGTCTTTTATCAGATGACGCCATTTTATGACACTTACTACTTCCATAATGTGATTACTTGTTAAAGTGGTCGATCACTTTTCTTACCGAACCAAATTTAAACAACAATTTTTCTGCTTCCTCCTCTTCGATCTTAATTTCGTCCATTATCATTTTAACCCCACGTTTCACCAACTTTTCATTGGTAAGCTGCATATCTACCATTTTATTGTCTTTGACATGTCCCAATTTTATCATTGTCGAAGTAGAAATCATATTTAAAACCAGCTTTTGAGCAGTTCCTGCTTTCATTCGGGTACTACCGGTGACAAACTCTGCTCCTACCGGCACTTCAATGGGAAATTCACACGCTTGAGCCAATTCACTTTTAAGATTGCAAGTAATACAGCCAGTTGTAAGCCCTTTTTTCCTGGCATTTTCGATAGCCCCTATCACATAGGGTGTTCTTCCCGATGCAGCAATTCCTATTAAAACATCATTGTTTTCAATTTCATAGGCTTGAAGATCTATCCATCCCTGATCACGATCATCCTCCGCAAATTCAACAGCCTTTCTGATTGCGCTATCTCCACCAGACATAATGCCAATTACCCGGTCATGTGCTACGCCAAAGGTAGGTGGGCACTCCGAAGCATCTACTATTCCCAACCGGCCACTGGTACCCGCACCAATGTAAAACAATCTGCCTCCATTTTTCATTTTGGGTACAATCTGATTTACCAACAATTCTATTTGTGAAATAGCTTTTTGAATTGTAAAAGCGACTGTCTGATCCTCCTTGTTAATATTTATCAGTATCTCTTGAACTGACATTTTCTCTAAGTCATGATAGTGTGAGGACGATTCGGTTAGTCTTTCTTCCATTTGTAATTGCTTATATTTCACCTAAATGATACAGTGTCAATCCTGCTATGGGCGATTGAACTACCTTTCCTACACTGAGATTAAGATCCTGACAAGCTGATTTTAAAATTGAAGAGAAATAATAAGCAACACCCCCACTAAAATGCAAAGGTGATTCCCTAGCAGCTGGCAACGGTTCCACATATTTTTTTAAAAAGTCGGAAAAGCTCATATATACTAATTGATGAATAAAATGATCATTTAAATGTTTTCCCATAAAAACAGCAAACTTTCCCAGAAACCTGCTCGGTGTTTTTCCATTATTTACTTCATCAAGCACGGATTCTTTTGTCAATTTAAACTCTTCTTCAAAAGGTTTCACAAGCGTTTCTGGGAATTCACCTCGTAAATAGGCAGAAACCAGCAGCTTTCCCAAATGAGCCCCGCTTCCTTCATCGCCTAAAATAAATCCCAAAGAAGGAATCTGGTGCTCTATGGCATGACCATCAAACTGACAAGCGGCTGAGCCTGTGCCCATTATACTGATGATGCCTGGATAATGGCCGCAAAGCGCCCTGGCAACACCTACAATATCAGAATGAACCTCTATGGTTGATCCGATAAATGTATATTCCAATGCGCTTTTTACATGATCCACCTTATCCTGCGAAGAGCATCCCGCACCGTAAAAATGTATTTCCCGGATTTTTCGCTGAAGCCCTCCTTTTAATATTGCCTCCTCTAATATCAACAGGATTTGCTCAGAAGACATATAATGGGGATTGATGCCAGGAGTGATCGCCTGCTCTATTTCATCTTTATTTTTAATAATTCGCCACTCTGTTTTAGTAGCGCCACTATCTGCTATGAGAATCATATTTTGATTTTATACTCACAAAAATAAAAGCTGTCGTATTTTGTTATAGTTTTATTCAAATTTTAAATCACATTAATGCAACATACAAAAAATAAAAGTGCTTTGGTTACTGGAGTATCTACGGGTATTGGTAAAAGCATTGCTCTTAAACTGCTCAAAGAAAGGTTTATCGTATTTGGGAGTGTGAGAAATGAAGAAGATGCCATAGAGCTCGCTAAAGCATATCCAGGTCAATTTACCTCACTGGTATTTGATGTGACAGATGAATCTTCCATTCTCAATTGCTATTCATTGGTGGAAGAAAAACTAGCTGGTGAATACCTGGATGTTTTAGTAAATAATGCAGGTATCGCCTTTGGAGGGCCACTGTTATTCATGGATACTGACCTTATTAAAAAGCATTTTGAGGTGAATGTTTTTGGGGTAATACATGTTACCAGGGTATTTGCCCCATTGCTTGGCGTCATAAAGAATAGCACTAATCATCAGGCAAAAATCATCAATATCAGTTCTGTATCCGGGAAGATCAGTTCTCCATTTGTTGGTCCTTACGTTGGATCAAAACATGCCTTGGAAGGAATATCTGCTAGTCTTCGGCGTGAATTAATTCCATTTGGAATTGATGTAATATCTGTCAGACCTGGGGTCGTTAAAACACCTATTTGGAATAAGGCCAAAGGAAGAGGTAATTATGAAAATACTCCTTATGCCTCCATACTTAAAAATTTCGGAAAAGCAGTAGGTAGTAATTTACCTAAAGGCCTGGAGGTAGAGGTGATTGCTGATTTAGTTTACAAAATCATTCAAAAGAAAAAACCAAAGACCAGCTACACAATCTCTCCTAGCCCGATATCGACATGGATTGCACAACATATACTCCCTCAACGCATGCTGGATAAAATATTTGCAAAAAGATTTAAAATGAATCCTGCCGGATAACCTTCCGGCAGGAAAAAATCGATTCACCCAAGTTTAAAAAGTTGATGTTGAATTAACCCGGTTATTCACTACAAAGCTGTGAATTATGATAATGGATTGAAATCATTAATTTCACTGTACTGCATCAGGGTTAACCCCGATATTTGTAAAAACATCGGTCCAAAGGGCGGAAAATTCTGTGAATTTTCCGGGTTAGTTCAAATCAAAACGGACTGGCACGATCATCCGCACGCGTACTGCTCTACCTCGTTGCTTGCCCGGTTCCCATTTTGGAGCATCTTTCATCACTCTTAATACTTCTTCATCACAACCTGCGCCTATCCCTTTGACCACAGAAATCTCCGTCATGCTTCCATCCTTATCCACCACAAATTGCACGAATACCTTTCCTTCTTTCCCAATTCTTTGGGCCAATTTTGGGTATTTAATTCTCTCGCCTATGTATTTAACAAACATGGCTTGATCTCCTCCTTGAAATGAAGGCATTTTCTCGACAATTGTATGAATCTTTTCGGGTTCTTCTTCCGGGATTTCTTCGACAAACTCCACCTCTTCAATAACATCAGTTTCTTCGATAAACATATCAACCAATATTTCAGGTTCATCTATGATTTCTTCATCCGGTTTTTCAATAAGTTGAAACACTTCCACTTTTGGTTTTGGTGGAGGCGGAATTATAGTAGCAGGTGGTTCAATTAAAGTTACATCATCTGGTATTTCAGTTGATAAATCAATTACTGATGCCACTTCCGGCGTTTTCCATTCAAATGCCATTAATACTAACGATAGACTTAACACAAGCCCGCCATTAAAAAACAATCCTCGATATCGGTTAATATCGTACTTGGAATTTTTCTTCTCTTCCATGATTTTTTTGTTAAAATGAAACAATAGTTTTCCTGTTTACTGATCACGATTGACCAGCATCAATAAAAAATCAAATAATGGTTAGTTATGAGAAGTCGACTGTCTGCGCGCTAGAATCGTAAACTTCCTGGTTTTGTAGTTGTTTTTCTATAATCTCTGCTTTTGAATTTTTAAAAAATGAAATTGCCAATACTACTATGAGTAATAAGATGAAAGCTATTAGTACAATTCCTCGCACCTTTCGACGATGACTACGACGATGCCTTTCCATGAGGGATTCATAATTTTTATGCTGCTGAATTCTACCCCTGGTAAATTGCTGTCGTCTAAAACGTATATCAATCTTACTCATTTCACCTTTTGGGTTAGTCGTTTTCTCAATTTTTCCAAAGCGCGATATGTTCGCATTTTGGCATTTGCTTCCGAAATATCCAATATGAATGCTATCTCGGCAAATGGGTTTCCCTCGTAAAACCTCAATTCCAATATTTCAATCTCACTTTCTGATAAGCTAAGCATCGCGATTTTCAACTCATCAAAATTTAAATCCTCCTCTAAATTTTCATCAACAATTTCCTGAATCACTTCCTCTTCCAGGCTAAAAACTCTATTTCGTTTGTTTGAGCGATAATATGCTGCCACTTCGTTAGTAGCAATTCTAAACAACCAGGCAGAAAAAGGAACACCTTTAAATTGGTACTTTTTAAGATTGCTAAGTGCTTTAAAAAACACCTGGCTTGTCAGGTCTGCCGTAATATCTTCATCATCAACTCGACGGAAAATAAACCTAAATATCATCTCAAAGTACCGATCATATATAATTTTAAACTTTGAAGGTCTTTTTATTGATAACTTTATGATTTCGTATTCCTTTACGATTTCGTCATTGCTGATATGGTATTTAGAGCTATTAATGGCAATACATTTGATTATATAATGTACTTCATAATACATAAGTAACAGAATTTTGAAATTATTTTTAAAAAAAAGAAACCTTGTTTAGACTTTTGTTGTATATACAATTAATTTTGCAAGAATGATTTAGAATTATCGCAGGAGATATCATGACAAATCAAGTAGTACATAAATCAGATACGAGGGGCATTGCCAACCACGGTTGGCTCTTTAGCAGGCACACGTTTAGCTTTGCCCAGTATTACAATCAGGACCGTATTCATTTTGGTGCATTACGTGTTTTGAATGATGATATCGTCAAAGGTGGCATGGGTTTTGGTACACACCCACACGACAATATGGAGATCATTTCGATTCCATTACAAGGTGCGCTGGAACATCAAGATAGTACTGGCCATAAAGAGGTGATCGAAACCGGCGAAATTCAAATCATGTCGGCAGGTTCGGGTTTATACCATTCTGAATATAATCACTCTCCAAATGAGGATGTGAATTTTCTTCAGATTTGGGTATTTCCAAAAGAAAGAGACATTAAACCACGTTATGATCAAAAAAGATTTGATTTTGAAGCAAGAAAGAATGAACTGATCAATATTGTGGCTCCTGATAATGAGGATGCTCTTTGGATTAATCAGGATTCCTGGTTTTCGATGGGCAAATTTGCAGCAGGGGAAAAGTTTAATTACGCACTCAATAAAAAAGGAAATGGTGCGTATGTATTTCTGATCGATGGTGAGGCCACAGTTAATGGAATTTCCTTAGAAAAGAGAGACGGACTAGGTCTTGCAAATATTGAAGAATTAAAAATAGAAATTATAAATAACGGTACGATACTGATTATGGAGGTACCAATGGAATTTGAAAATTAAATTTAAACACAAGTAATACAATTATGAGAACAACAATGTTATCAACTTTAGCGGTAGCAATTTTATTTATCGATAGTTCATTTACGGGTAAAGATGTGAGTGGCGTTTACAAAGCTGACACATCGAAAAGCACAATTGCGTGGTTAGGTAAAAAAGTTACCGGCGAGCATAATGGCTTTATTTCTGTGAAATCTGCGTCACTTGAAGTAAAAAAAGGAAAACTTATAGGCGGTGAGTTTGTTATTGATATGAGTACAATTACAAATGAAGATGTGGAAGATCCTGGATATAAGGAAAAATTAGTAGGACATTTAAAGTCAGACGATTTCTTTGGAGTTGAAAAATACCCTACTTCTAAATTCGTTATCACTGATGTGGAGCATAAAAGTGGAAATGAATATAACGTTTCCGGAAATATCACCATTAAGGATAAAACGGAGAAAATTGATTTTCCTGCAACAGTAACAATTGAAGGTGAAAAAGTAACAGCTTCAGCAAAAGTAGTCATTGACAGATCTAAATTTGATATCAAATACAGATCAGGATCTTTCTTTGATGGCTTAGGTGACAAAATGATTTACGACGATTTTGAGTTAGATATAAAATTAGTTGCTAATAATTAATTCTTGATTGGTTAGGTTGTTTGAATCCCGGCATTCTTTAAGATGCCGGGATTTTTTTTTGATATATTTGACCAAACAAATCCAAACAACTGTATGCCGACGATCAGGGTATTCCCGGATGACATTTCAATCGACGTAAAACCCAAAACCACTATCCTAAAAGCTTCTAAAAAAGCTGGATCTTTGCATCAACATGCTTGTGGTGGAAGAGGGAAATGCTCTACCTGCAGGGTAAGGATCCTAAAAGGTTTGGAAAATTGTAAAGAAAGAACCCGACGAGAAAATAAAATCGCTACCAAGCTGCATTTTGCTGATGACATACGTCTGGCCTGCCAAACGGTGGTGATGGGAGATATAACCATTCAAAAACTTATTGTCGATGAAATTGATGTTGAAATAGCGCGTAATGCTGCTTGCAATAAAAACAGCGTAGAAAGTGGTCAGGAAATTGAAGCTACTTTGGTTTTTATTGACCTCTATAAATTCACAACCTTTACTGCCCAGAACCAGCCATATGATGTCATGCATGTACTCAACCGATATTATTATATAGCAGGGAAAGCTATAAGCAAACACCATGGCAAAATATTGGATTATTACGGAGATGGAATATTGGCAATATTTGGTACAAAAAAAGGTGACAATCATGCCAAAAATGCGATTGATTCCTGCCGGGATTTTTTAAATGATTTTCAACGACTTACCGATTATTCATTTCTCATTACTCCCCACCCATTTAAATGTCGTATTGGAATTCATTCCGGAAAAGTGATTATCGGTATGATGGGCATGCCCGGTTTCGAAAAACTTGCTGTCGTTGGAGATGAAGTGAATGTGACCTCACGAATAGAGAATGCCAATAAAAAATTCGACACAACTTTATTAATCTCCGAGAGCACCAAACAATTATTGAATGGTTCTGTTGATATCATCAATACATATGAAGAAAAAGCCAAGGGAATTGAAAAAGTGATGAAGCTATATGAAGTCAACCTCTGAGCCTATTTATGATTACATTTTTGCCGGTGCAGGAGCTGCGGGGTTATCATTAACATATTTCCTACTTCAAACTTCCCTATCTTCCAGCCGAATTCTAATCATCGACAAAGATGAAAAAGACAAAAATGATCGTACCTGGTGCTTTTGGACGAAAGAAAAAACCGGCCTTGAAGAGATCATTTACCGGAAATGGGACAGGGTAATTTTTAAGAATAAAATGCTGGCAAAAGAATTGGATATTTATCCTTATCAATACCAAATGATAAGGGGGCTTGATTTTTATCAATATGTTAAAAAATGCATTTCAAAATTCCCGAATGTAAAATGGGTCAAAGCGGAAGTAACAGAAATCACATCCAACAAGGATCAGGCAATTGTAAACACAAAAAGCTACTCTTTTAAAGGGAAAATGGTCTTTAACAGCCTGCCTATTCCTAAACCTACTTCTATTCCAAAAAAGAAAAATTTTCTGCTTCAGCATTTCAAAGGAAAAATTATTGAGACTGAAGAAAAGTCATTTAATCCGGCACTTCCTTATTTAATGGATTTTAGTGTTGATCAGGCAGGAGAAACCCGTTTTGGTTATGTATTACCCTTTTCTGAAAAACAGGCACTCGTAGAATTCACCCTCTTTTCTCCGGAACTTTTAGCTCAAAAAGAATATGAATCCCTTCTATCAAATTATTTACACACTCAACTGAATATTGATACGTATTCCGTCATTGAAGAAGAATTTGGAGTAATTCCAATGACAGATATTGATTTCACCTTTAACCCAACTCCATTGGTCTATCACATTGGTACAATAGGTGGAATGACGAAGGCTTCTACCGGTTATACTTTTAAACGGATATTAGATGAAACTAAATTGATTGTTAAACAATTGGAGAGTGGAAAAAAACCAATGCGACTATCAAACAGGAAGTTCCGTTTTTTTGATAGTGTGTTTCTTCATGTATTGGCCGAAAACTTTCACCCGGCCGATGAAATATTCTCAGATCTTTTTTTGAAAAACACACCTGACAAAATATTGAAATTTTTAGATGAGGAGACTACTCTTTCTGAAGACCTTAAAATCCTTTACAACCTGCCAACCATTCCCTTTTTAAAAGGAGCATTTAAAACTTTTTACAATCCGGGAGTTAAAAACATCACTGATTAACCACTAAAATGATTAGTTTTAACCCCTATTGCAATAATTTATATGACAGAGAAAATTTCATCCCTTATTGAGCTTATAAACAAGGAAATAACCACTTATAATTTTGGGAATGAGCCAAAGGAATTATATGACCCAATCAGGTATATACTTGACCTCGGAGGTAAAAGACTGAGACCTCTTTTGGCCATGTTGTCTTACGCCTTATACAAAGATGATTATGCTCAAATAACCAAACCTGCAGCAGCGATAGAAGTCTTTCACAATTTCACCTTGCTGCATGATGATATAATGGATAATGCTCCTTTGCGAAGGGGAAAAGAGACAGTTCATGAAAAATGGAATGATAATGTCGCTATTTTATCAGGCGATGTGATGCTCGTAAAGGCATATGACCTCATTATTGAAAACAACTCTAACAGGCTTGGAGAGATCATCCGGAAATTTAATAAGTGTGCTGCTGAAGTTTGCGAAGGGCAACAGCTCGACATGAATTTTGAATCGAGAGATGATGTAACAGAGGAGGAGTATATCAACATGATCCGTTTAAAAACTTCCGTCTTATTAGGCTTCAGTTGTGAACTTGGTGGAATATTAGCCGATGCAGACATGAATCAATGTCAACTTCTCCGTGAAATTGGTGAAAATATTGGCATCGGGTTTCAATTAAAAGATGATTTACTGGATGTGTATGGTGATCACACAAAATTTGGCAAGCAGGTAGGCGGAGACATTATTTCCAATAAAAAGACCTTTTTACTTATTAATGCCAAAAGACTCGCAACCGGTGATGACAATGACAACCTTGAATCTTGGTTGAATAAAACCTCATTTGACCCTCAGGAAAAAGTACAGGCAGTCACTGATATTTACAACAAACTAGGCATTAAATCCTTGACAGAGAGCACTATGAATTCGTATTTTGATAATGGATTTAAGCTTATGGAAGGTCTCCAGGGGAATGCCGAATACAAAAAAATGTTGAAAGGATTTTTTGATCAGCTTATCCTGCGGGAAAAGTAATTTTTATTTATGAGAGCTTTAATTATTGCCATTGTTGTACTTTCAGTTATTCTGGCTTATTTGTCATACAATACGCCTGAAACACTTCATCAATGGATATCTGAAGTCTATATGCGAGGTGTTACCATTTTTCTGGTAATTATTACTGCTATCATAAGTGACCGTTCCTTTAAAAAGCACGACATTTATGAACGATGGATTTTCAATCCTTACCAAGTATATACTAACAAGCAGTATTGGAGATTTTTCTCATCAGGGTTCATCCATGCTAACTATTTGCACCTGGTGATCAATGTAGCTGCCCTTTTTTATTTTGGCAAAACCATAGAATTCATTTCCTCTATAGACAATATTTTAGGAGGCAAAATATTTTACATCATTCTATATTTAGGTGGAATTGCCGTTGCCAATATTCCTGGGTTTTTAAAATACAGATATCTTCCCCGATACAATTCATTAGGGGCATCAGGAGGTGTAGCGGCTGTACTTTTCGGCTCTATATTATATAGACCTATAGTTCCTTTCTTTGGTATCGATTTCCTACCTGCATTTTTATTAGGAATCATATATCTGGTCTATTCTTATTTCCAGGGAAGAAAAATGGAGGACAATGTAAACCACGATGCACACTTATATGGAGCTGGTTTTGGAATTGTTTTTACGATAGCTATAAATCCAGAAGTGGCAATAGGTTTTTATGAACAGATATCACAATTCAGCTTATTTTAGTTAATTTTAGAATGAATTAACTTTTATCAATTCTATTACTAATGAGTGCAGAAAATGCCAGAATATTAATCATCGATGACAATGAAGATATTTTATTGGCAGCTAAATTTATTCTGAAAAAGCATTTTAAAAAGATCATCGCACTCAACTCGCCTGCTGATCTAGATCTCATTTTAGAGAGCGAAAAAATCGATGTGGCCTTGCTCGACATGAACTATTCTACCGGAGCAACAAGTGGCAACGAGGGGTTTGAAGTTTTAAAAAAAATAAAAGAAAAATCTTCCAGAACCAGGGTCATTATGATGACTGCATATGGTGATATTGATCTCGCCATTAAAGCTATTAAGGAAGGTGCTTTTGATTTTATTGTAAAGCCCTGGGACAACGCAAAACTAATTTCTACCATATTATCGGCCTTTAAAAAAGGCTTTACAGAAAAGGATAGTACACTTATTAAGTCCAATGAACTACCGGAAGAAACCAAACATGAACATGGATTTACAGAAGTCACACGTGTGTTTATGTTTTTGGATATTAAGTCATCCACAGCCATTGCGGAAGATCTGGGGCATATTCGGTATTTTGAATTGCTCAATGATTTTTTTAGCGATATAGCCGATCCCATTTCAAACAACAAGGGTCAAATTTATCAATACGTAGGTGATGAGGTAGTCGTATCATGGAGTGTCGATTCAGGTATCAGTAACAATAATTGCATTAATTGCTTTTTCGAAATTACCAGTACGATCGATCAATTGAAAAGTAGGTACCAAAAAAAGTATGGCATTATCCCTGAATTTAAAGCCGGATTTCATTTTGGCACTGTTTCTACCGGAGCGGTTGGTACATTAAAAAAAGAAGTGATTTATACCGGCGATGTACTCAATACCACTAGCAGAATAGAAGGTTTGTGTAATCAGTATGATGTTAACCTCCTGATGTCAGAAGATCTGTTGAAACAGCTTGCTTTGGGGGAAAACTATTCTCCACAAAAAATCGGTGAAATTAACCTCAGAGGAAGAAACGCTAATATAACCTTATTTACTTTAACAGATAAGATTAATTCTTTGCAAAAATCCACTTAAACAGCTTTTTGTAGGAAGGCTTGGATCCGTAACTCAAAATACCCACTTTGTATATTTTTGCAGCCATCCACACCATGCCAATGATACTTAGGATCATCACACCCATCGACACGTAAAGTTCCCAGGTAGGCCCATTCATAAATGGCAGACGCATCATCATGACAATAGGTGATGTAAATGGTACTATGGATAGCCATGTGGCCAAAGTACTGTTTGGATCTCGAAGTATCGCCACCAATACCACCATGGAAAATATCAAGGGCATAGTAACCGGTATTTGAAATTGCTGAGCATCGGTTTCTGAATCTACTGCTGATCCTATGGCAGCGTACAAGGAACCATAAAACAAATATGCCCCAATGAAATAAAAGATAAATGAGCTAATTAAAAAGCCAAAAGGAATGGCATCAATTATATCAAAAAACTCCATGGCCATTTTCGCATTATCAATATTTT
>JBNLGO010000066.1:0-19672 GCA_050306095.1 Cyclobacteriaceae bacterium | reverse complement strand
CAGGAATGTGGGGCGCTCCATTAAAAAGTTTGTCGGGCTATTTACCACCGATGACCACGCAGGACTTGAATCTTTCACAATTGCTCATTGAAAGGAATTATCAACTGAATGAAGGAGAATCTGCCCTATGTGAACCGCCAAAATACAGCTCCTTTTTGCACCTTCCACATGGATTAGAGGGCTACTTTGATTATGATCAGGCATTAAGTTGTGCCCAATCAAAGAACAAACCAATTTTCATTGACTTTACAGGTCACGGCTGTGTGAATTGCCGTGAGATGGAGGCAAATGTTTGGTCAGATCCAAGGGTGTTGCGAATACTCAGGGAAGATTATATTGTTCTCGCCTTATATGTAGATGACAGGACTGAATTACCCGAAGAAGAATGGTACACCTCTGATAATGATGGCCGGGTAAAAAACACCATCGGTCGTCAAAACCTTGATTTTGAAATATCCCGATTTAAGAATCCAGCTCAGCCATTTTATGTGTTAATAGACCCTGAAGGAAAAAAACTCATCGAAAAACCTATTGGTTATAACCTTGATATTGAGGAATTCATCGAATATTTAGAGAAAGGAAAACAGTCATTTAAGGAAAATTTTAAGAAAAACTAATTTTTCCTACTTATCACTTTTTTATATTTTATTGCAAAAAAATCAGCGTTTGACAGACTTTGAGTGGGTCTATATTTTTTTTTTACTTCAGGCTATTTAATTTTTCATTTTTCTATTTTATTTTCACCAAAAACATTACATTTAAATCCAAACACAAATTTTAGGCTAACAAATCACAATTTGAGCTATGGCTAAACTCAAGAATATTATTAAGCAGCTTTCCGATCAGGATTATGAGGCAATCCATGAATCGCTTTTAGAAAGCAGTGCAGATAAATCTGCATACCTGCTTAAATCTATGCGGGAAAAACAGCAATCCGATAATAAAATAATGGAGGAGCTAGGTGTCAATACAAACGCTTACTATACACTCCGTTCACGATTAAATCAAAAAATTGAAGAATATCTTCTCCAGCAGATGGAAAATCCACGGACAGATATTCTTAAGAAAGTGGCTAACATCAATGAGATTATTTTTACTAAGAAAAAAGCCATTGCTATTGCCACCCTTAAAAAACTGGAGAAAGAATTGCTGGATTATGACCTATCCAATGAACTAACCATTGTATATAAGTCGCTAAAAAAGCTCCACATTAATTCTGCTGATTACTTTAACTATTCGCAGCTGTATAATAAGCATGTTGCTTTCACACTTGCGGTTGATAAAGCAGAAGAACTACTAGCAGAGTACTTTAAAAAATACGGTGGATATACCCTGATGGGTGAGGATACTACGAAACTGGAGTTGAGTCTTCTTTCTAAAGAGATGAACAACGTAAGTGGCCTTTACAAATCACACAGGATGTATGTCTATCAAAGTTGTCTAAATATTTTCCACCGATTGTTTGTGGAAAGTGAGGAGACAATGGAGGACGACCTCGAGCCTATTGAAGACATTCTTCATAAAGTACAGGAAATATTTGAAGAATATCATCTGGACTCTATTTACTATCACTTAAAGATCGTTTTCGAATTTTTAAAATTAGAATATTACTCTCACTATAAAGTATATAGAAAAGCTGAAAACTTTTATGAAGAAGTGAATGACTCTTGCGCAGGACTTCTCACTAATTATACTTTATATACCTATCCGGCACAGTTTCTTATCACGAAGATTCAGCGAAACATCAGAATGGGAACTGTAGAGGAGATGTATGAACAAAATGAAGGCATCTTTCATGATTACGAGCCTGACAAAAACGATATTCCAAATTATATCACCTATGTGACCCACAGATCGATCTGTTGTTACTACTGTAAAAAGTATGATGAAGCGGCAAAGTGGATCAATAACTTATTGAATGAAATAAGTCTGAAAAAATATCCGAATGCACAGCTGGAAATCAAAGTGATTTTAGCATTGCAATATTGCATGGTGAAAGACTTCGACTTATTCAACCAATTAATTAATAGTATTCAGCGTCAAATAAGGCTTTTAGGAAAAGACACCTGCGAGCATATCATTACCTTCACAAAAATGCTGAAGATATCAATAAGCGAATCCAAAAGAAATAAAAAGCAGAAAATCAGTTCGCTAGCCGATAAATTTAAAGGCTATGAAATGACGCATTTTATGCCTACGCTTTTAATCAACGTGGATGAAGAATTTATTGAAGCTCTAAGTAAAGAGTAAAGAAAATTAAATTTCGATTTTTTCAAGATTTTCCTGAGAGAGTGGCTTGTTAATGTATTTCTTAACATAGCTATACTCTTTGGATTTATTTACATCCTGTGGGTTGATGGAAGAAGTCAACATTACGATTTTACATTTAGCTTTTGTAGAATCATTTAATTTGTCAAATTCATCAAGAAATTGGAAACCATCCATTAGTGGCATATCAATATCTAGAAAAATCACATCAGGTAAAATTTGTTGCGCCACATCATCTACCTTTTCAATGTTCTTTAAAAATTCAATAGCGCTTCTCGCTCCTGTATGCGTAAAAATATGCTCAGTGATATTGGCCGCCTCAATCATTTTCTGATTGATCAGGTTATCTATTTCATTGTCATCAATGAGCATTACTGTATAAAATTTTTTACCTGAGTCTGACATATCAATTTATAATTACAAGTTGGTTAATAGTTACAAAGCCTAGATTCTAAAAATATGTAAATTATATAAAAGAATGATGCAAAAATAAAATATTTTGTTTACCCTTCATTTATACTTAAAGTATTAATTTAAGTTAAAAATTACATTTGTCGTTTTTAACAATATTCACATATATCGAATTCTACCATTCAAATTTAATTCCCTGGGCAAGAGGTATTTGGTCACCGTAATTAATGGTGTTCGTTTGACGCCTCATATATGCTTTCCACGCATCACTGCCAGACTCCCTGCCTCCCCCAGTTTCTTTTTCACCACCAAAAGCACCTCCAATCTCCGCTCCTGAAGTCCCAATGTTTACATTTGCAATCCCACAATCAGAACCAGCATGCGATAAAAACTTTTCTGATTCCATGATATTATTGGTCATAATGGCTGAGCTTAGTCCTTGTGGCACTCCATTCTGAATAGCAATAGCCTCTTCAATGGATTGATATTTAATCAAATACAATATAGGAGCAAATGTCTCATCTTGCACAATATTAAATCCATTTTCCACCTCATAAATAGCCGGCATTACATAATTACCTGAATTGTTGATTTTCTTATCAGAAATAACTTCTGCCTTAATAAATGGCTTACCATTCTCTTCTATTATTTTATCCCCTGCTTCCAAATATTTTTTAACGGCATCATTATCAATTAGTGGCCCTACGTGATTACGCTCGTCCAGTGGATTACCAATCTTTAATTGGCTATATGCATGTTTCAGTTTTTCCTTTACTTCTTCATATATACTTTCGTGAATGATGAGCCGACGGGTACTGGTGCATCTTTGACCACACGTTCCCACTGCTCCAAAAACAACGCCTGGAATGGTCAATTTGAGATCTGCATGCTCTGAAATGATGATGGCATTATTGCCGCCTAGCTCCAATATAGTTTTTCCTAATCTTTCAGCCACAGCAGCGCCTACCTTTTTGCCCATTTTCACTGATCCCGTTGCAGAAACAAGAGGTATTCTACTGTCAGCGGTCATCATCTCTCCAATTTTATAATCGCCTGTCACCAATGAGGAGATGCCCTCCGATAACCCATTCTCATACAGCACTTCGCTGAGTAGTTTTTGACAAGCTACTGCACAATACGGTGTTTTTTCTGATGGTTTCCAAATACACACATCACCACAAACCATCGCGATCATGGCATTCCAACTCCATACAGCTACCGGAAAGTTAAAGGCAGATATGATCCCCACGATTCCTAATGGATGGTACTGCTCATACATTCTATGAAATGGCCGTTCGGAGTGCATGGTCAATCCATGCAATTGCCTTGAAAGCCCTACGGCAAAATCACAGATATCAATCATTTCCTGCACCTCTCCTAAACCTTCCTGGATACTCTTCCCCATTTCCCAGGTGACGAGTTGACCAAGGGCTGACTTTTTCTCCCGAAGTTTCAAACCAAACTGACGCACTATTTCACCCCGCTTGGGAGCAGGAATCAACCGCCATTCTTCAAATGCCTTCGCAGCAAGGTTGATGACAATTTCAAAATTAGTTGTGTCTGTTACGGTAATATCTCCCAGATGGGTATTATCTATAGGAGAGTATGATGAAATAACTTCTTTGGAATTATTATTTATCCAGGATTTTCCGGTAGAAGTGCCGGCTTGTTCTTTTTCCAGATGCAATTCCGAAAATATTTCCTGAATAGTTGGGTTTTGTCGCATTGATAGATGATTATTTTATCAATCTAATCATCTATTTACTACCATACAAAACAAAAAAGCACAGACCTGGCGGTCTGTGCTTTTTAAAATATTTTTAAAGAAAAATTAAGCTTCTGCTGGAAGCACAGATACAAAAGATCTGTTTTTTCTACCTTTTCTAAATTCAACTACTCCATCTGTCAAAGCAAATAAGGTGTGATCTTTACCAATCCCTACGTTTTTACCAGGATGATGGGTTGTACCTCTTTGTCTCACAATGATATTACCTGCAATAGCTTGCTGGCCACCATAAATTTTAACGCCGAGACGTTTACTAGCTGATTCCCTTCCGTTTCTTGAGCTACCGGCTCCTTTTTTATGTGCCATTTTATATTACTATTTAATGTCTTCTATTAATACTTTGGTGTAATCCTGACGGTGACCATTTCTAACTTTGTAGCCTTTTCTTCTTTTCTTCTTGAAAACAACTACTTTGTCACCTTTTACGTGTTCTAATATTTTTCCGGAAACTTTTGATCCCTTCACCATAGGGGTTCCCACTTTTACCTTACCTGAATTGTCCACAAGTAAGACATTGTCAAATTCTACTTTGTCACCATCTTTTCCTTCTAAAAGGGGTGTGTAGTAAAATTTATCTTTCTCAACTTTGAATTGCTTTCCGGCAATATCTACTATAGCGTACATCTATTTCTATTTATGTCCTCAAAAAAGGACTGCAAAGATATTTGAATTATTATTTAAGACCAAAGAATTGGCAAACTTATTTTGATTATTTATGTGTTAAAAAAAAATTAATTTTTTTTCACTGTGTTTTTACCAGAAGTATTGCTTATAAAAACAGGGGCAACCTATTAATTACCAAATTCTTATATCCACAAAGTTAATCTATTTTTAGAAAATCAGCTCAATTTTGAGGTTTGATTTTTCACTTTCAAATTGGCATATTTGAACTTATATTCTGGGCTGTATCGACAGCAAAATCAGTGCACTTCCTTCCTTATTTAATTCATTATGCCCGTACATAGTGAGGGTTATCAGGGGGTGGATTGTAATTGTATCTATATTAATAAAGTGTAACATAAAATGAGCAAAAGAAACTTCGTTGATGATGAGCCGATATTGCGTGAAAACAAGGATCGGTTTGTACTATTTCCAATAGAACATAATGACATATGGGAATTTTATAAAAAGGCAGAAGCGAGTTTCTGGACAGCTGAAGAAATTGATCTTAGCCAAGACTTAAAAGATTGGGAAAACCTTAATGATGGTGAGCGACATTTTATATCGCATGTTTTGGCATTTTTTGCAGCGAGTGATGGCATCGTCAATGAAAACCTTGCGGAAAACTTTGTCGCTGAAGTTCAATACACTGAGGCGAAGTTCTTTTACGGATTTCAAATAGCCATTGAAAACATCCATTCGGAAACTTACTCCTTATTAATAGATACCTATGTTAAAGACCCGGCAGAAAAGGATAAGTTGTTTCACGCCATTGAAACGATGGACTGTGTAAAGAAAAAAGCGGATTGGGCACTACGATGGATTGATAAAGGAAGCTTTGCAGAAAGATTAATCGCTTTTGCTGCGGTAGAAGGGATTTTCTTCTCAGGATCGTTTTGCTCCATCTTCTGGATGAAGAAGAGAGGATTGATGCCTGGTTTGAGTTTTTCAAACGAACTAATTTCAAGAGATGAAGGGCTGCATTGCGATTTTGCATGTTTGCTTTACAATGACCATGTGGTAAATAAAATACCAAAGGAAACCATCACCAGTATTATTGAAGATGCAGTAAGTATAGAAAAGGAATTTGTAACGGATGCACTTCCTGTAAAATTAATAGGAATGAATGCTGATCTGATGTGTCAATATATTGAATTCGTAGCCGACCGGTTATTAATGGAGCTAGGATGTGAGAAGGTATGGAATTCGGAAAATCCTTTTGATTTCATGGAAATGATATCACTACAAGGTAAAACCAACTTTTTTGAAAAACGTGTTGCTGAATATCAAAAAGCCGGTGTGATGCAATCAAATGACTCAGAAGGGTCTAAACCACGTTTTTCATTAGACGAAGATTTTTAAAATAAGTAATTATAATTTCAATTCACTTAAACCCTGGTAAAGAGCAATGTTAGTATTAAAAAGAGATGGCCGTCGTGAATCTGTGAAATTCGACAAGATCACCGCCAGAATTGAAAAATTGTGCTATGGATTGGAGATGTCATACATTGAGCCAATTGAAGTAGCAAAAAAAGTAATTAATGGTATTTACGATGGCGTAACTACCCAGGAGCTGGACAACCTGGCTGCAGAAATAGCAGCAACGATGACCACTAAGCATCCTGATTACGCATTATTAGCTGCAAGGATCGCTATTTCAAACTTACACAAAACCACCAGCAAGTCTTTTTCTAATACCATGAAAAGGATGTACACTTATGTGGACCCTAACACTGGTGACAATGCTCCCTTGATTTCTAAAGAAGTATATGGTGTTATAAAGGAAAACGCTGCATTGCTCGACTCTTCTATTATTTATGACAGGGACTTCAATTATGATTACTTTGGGTTTAAGACATTAGAGAGAAGCTATTTAATGCGGTTAGACAATAAAGTTGTAGAAAGACCGCAACATATGCTGATGCGTGTAGCTGTAGGTATCCACCAGGATGATATTGAAGCAGCTATTAATACCTATAACCTGATGTCAGAAAAGTGGTTTACCCATGCTACTCCTACTTTATTTAATGCAGGTACTCCAAAACCCCAACTTTCTTCATGCTTCTTATTAACCATGAAGGAAGATAGCATAGATGGTATTTACGATACATTAAAGCAATGTGCTAAAATCAGCCAGTCTGCCGGAGGTATCGGTCTAAGCATTCATGATGTTCGAGCTAAAGGATCCTATATCAGAGGAACAAATGGTGTATCCAATGGAATTGTACCGATGCTTCGAAATTTTGACATGACTGCCCGATATGTTGACCAGGGTGGAGGAAAAAGAAAAGGAAGTTTCGCCATTTATCTGGAACCATGGCATGCAGATATTTTCGAATTCCTTGAATTGAAGAAAAACCACGGGAAAGAAGAGCTTCGTGCTCGTGACCTTTTCTATGCACTCTGGATCTCTGATCTTTTCATGAAAAGAGTGGAGGAAAATGGTGATTGGTCATTATTCTGCCCAAATGAAGCACCAGGGTTAGCTGATGCTTATGGGGAGGATTTTGAGAAATTATATGAAAAATACGAAAAGGAAGGTAAAGCCAGAAAGACGCTTAAAGCACAAGATCTTTGGTTTGAAATCCTGGAATCACAAATAGAAACTGGTGTTCCTTACATATTATATAAGGATGCAGCCAATAAAAAATCAAACCAAAAAAATCTGGGTACTATCCGGTCAAGTAACCTTTGTACTGAGATCATGGAATACACTTCACCGGATGAAGTAGCGGTATGTAACCTGGCATCAATAGCCCTGTCGAAATTCGTAATCGATGGCAAATTCGATCACCAAAAGCTGTATGACATTGCTTATACAGTTACTAAAAACCTGAACAAGGTGATCGATGTTAATTACTATCCGGTACCTGAGGCTAAATATTCTAATATGAAACACCGACCTATCGGTATCGGTGTACAAGGATTAGCTGATGCCTTTATCATGCTGAGAATGCCATTTGATTCTCCGGAAGCGCGAAGATTAAATGCTGAGATTTTTGAGACTATTTACTTCGCTTCCATGACTGCTTCTAAAGATCTGGCGAAAGTGGAAGGTCCATATGAAACATTTAAAGGTTCTCCGGTATCGAAAGGTATTTTCCAATTTGACATGTGGGGCATCACCCCAGACTCCGGAAGATGGGATTGGAATTCATTGAAAATAGATGTGAAAAAACATGGTGTGCGCAACTCCTTATTGTTAGCGCCAATGCCTACTGCATCAACTTCGCAAATTTTAGGCAACAACGAGTGTTTCGAGCCTTATACTACTAACATTTATACCCGACGTGTATTGTCAGGAGAATTTATTGTGGTTAACAAGCATTTATTAAAAGATCTTATCCAGTTAAACCTTTGGGATGAGAAAATGAAGAACAAATTGATCGCAGCTAATGGATCAATTCAAGCCATCCCGGAAATTCCTGATAACATCAAAGAGCTTTATAGAACGGTTTGGGAAATTTCTCAACGTTCAATTATTGACATGGCCGCTGACAGAGGAGCTTACATTTGTCAGAGCCAAAGCTTAAACATCCATATCAGTGATCCAAACTTCGGTAAGATGACTTCTATGCATTTTTATGCATGGAAAAAAGGATTGAAAACTGGTATGTATTATTTAAGAACCAGGGCAGCAGCAGATGCTATTAAATTTACAGTGAAGAAGGAAGAAAATGTTCAACCTTCTGATGCTGAGTTAGAAGCACAAAACAGATCAGACATGTCATGCTCATTGGATGATCCGGAAGGTTGCCTTGCCTGCGGAAGCTAGAAATTAGTTAAAATTAAATTATGAAATATGAAGGAGGGCAATTGTCCTCCTTTTTTTATTGAAAGTCTAGTCATCGGACCATTTAAAGTGATCTTACGACTTTCATGCCTGTGGGTGAATTACCTTGACTCAGGATTGCTTTATTCTCCCATCCAGATTTTAAATGCCTTTGCCTTATCCCTACTAATGGTCGGTTTATCCTTTTGCTCTGGCATTAATGTTACTTTAAGTTTTCCATTAAAATAATTCTCTATATTTCGGATAGACTGTTGGTGCGCAAAAATCCCTCTGTTTAGCCTGAAAAAATGCTCGGGATCAAGTAATTTTTCTAATTCTTCCAAGGTATAGTCAATCGCAAAACTTCTATTTTCATGTGTGATCAATATAGTAGCTTTATTCACCGACATAAAATAAGCAATTTGTTCTGACTTAATAGAAATGAGCTTATCCTTACCCTTTACTAAAAACCGATCTTTATATTTAACCGGAGAAGGCTTATTATGTAGGTTTTTTTCTAATAACTCTAACAACTTCTGATTTCCCATCCGCATCCATTGATCCATCTTTTGAAGGCTTTTATTTAATTTTCTCTGATCAACAGGTTTTAGAAGGTAGTCAATACAATTATGCTGGAAAGCTTCCAGTGCATATTCATCATAAGCAGTGATAAAAATAATCGGGATATCAACCTGGATGAGTCGAAGTATTTCAAACGATGGGCCGTCTGACAAATGAATATCCAAAAACACCAGGTCAGGAAGCTCATTATTTTTCAACCAAGAAACACTCGACTTAATGCTATCTAAAACCTGAACTACCTTAATGTCAAATGTAGAATTTAAAATCAGCTGATTTAATCTATCCGCAGCAGGCTTTTCGTCTTCAATGATTAATGCTTTCATATGCTTCAGTAAACATAAGCGGAACACTCACTTTGAATATTTGTGCGTTTTTTTCCACTTCCATATTTCTATCTGTAAGGTACTTTAGCCGCTTAGCTATATTTTCCAATCCCGTACCCGTCCCCTTATTTTCATAAATTTTTACGTTGATATTATTTTCCACAATAAGATTATCATTTTCATGATATATATCTATTTGTAATGGTTCATTATCACCAATAGCATTGTGTTTCATAGCATTTTCTACCAACAATTGGATGGCAAAGGCAGGAACAACAGCTTTCATTCGATCTTCCGGAATATCTATGTTACATTTAAAATTTTTTCCAAACCTGATTTTCAATAGATAACAATAGTCCTTGATGAGCTCTATTTCATCTTTGAGTGTTACGGTATCATTGTTTCTATTTTTTAATGCATAGCGATACACATTGGAAAAGCTTTCGGTAAAGTGAACGGCCTTTTTAGCATCGTGAGGAATAATTGACATTAAGGTATTCAATGAATTAAAGAGAAAATGAGGATTCACCTGATTGCTTAATATTCGTACTTCATTTTCAATTTGAATCCGCTTTAGTTCTTCTGTTTCTTTGACTTTTTCTTTGTATAAATTGAAATAATCAATCGTGAGGTAAACAGAGCTCACCGCAATAGTGATGAGCGTACAGGAAAGGTAAAAGATTAGAAAACTATAATTAATCGTATTGTCAAATAGATAAAAGGCACCTAACACCACAAAATATATGAATATCAACACCAACCCTAAATTGATGATTATTCTCAAAGTAGTCTGTTCGATTTTTTTAAATGATCGGATACAAAGAAATGTAATTGTTGTGCTACCTGTCCAGCAAAAAAATGTGCAATACAAATTCATCAGAAATTCTGGGGGGCTAAACACCCCCACTTCAATGTATTCTATTGCATATATAAAACATGCTAAAAGAATGATGCTTAATAGATTTATACCAATAAACCTCCAGGTGATCTTATATCTAAAATTATAAATCATCCTCTAAAATAATAATCTATAAGTAAACATGGGCCAAATTCCCAGTTGGGTGGTATAACTTATATTTTGTGAAAAATCACTATATGATTGCCTCAATACGTTTTTCCTATCCGTAATGTTCTGAATGTCAAGTGCCCATTCCTGGCTCAATTTTTTTCCTTGCATTCGATAGGTGAACTTTAAATCTGCCCTCAGATAGTAGGGTAGCCTTTTTTCATATGCCTGATCGTAATTTAACACCTCCTGTCCACTTTCAATGGAGGCCGGTAGATCTATAGGAATATATCTTTTGTTACCGGCATATACCATTCTTGCGTCGATGGCAAAAGTATTGTTTTTCTTTCCAACCGACCATTCCTTACCTGCGAGGAAGTTTGTTACAATATTTCCATTAAAAGCAGTATTCCGCTCTCGCCCATCACTTCCGCTATACTTTGAGTTAAAAAAGGAACCTGTCACTAACGCATACCAACCTTTATCCAAGAATTTTTCTATGGTGATTTCCGCACCCAAATTTTGCCCAGCGCCACCGTTATATAAAGAATCCTCATCAGTAAATGAAAAATCATCCCCTTGATTGAGCATAGAAAAATATCCCTCCCTTCCACTAACAGGCACATTGGAAATGTCCTGGTAATAAACCTCAGATCGAATGCGTAAAGTGGGAGATGGGAATATTTCGTACCCTAACACGATATGGTCGCTTTTAGTTAATCCCAAATTTTCATTGGGGGTGGTAGTATTGCCATTTGAAAGACGTGTCTCGTTAAAATACACTGTGATAACCTGGGTTTGTGTATGCCTACCGTATGCTAAGCTAAGTTTTTGATTAGCGGCGATTTTATATTGAAATCCCAATCGTGGCTCTATAGCTTTAGAATTATCATTGAGGGTATAGTATAAAAAGTTCAAACCCGAATTGACCAGAAGTCGATCATTAAATTTATGCTGCCATGTAACATACGTTTTAAGAAGGTAGGAATACCCAATTTTATTAATTCCATTGATCTCGTTGATCGCTTCACTATAAATTATGTCCCTTTGCAAATTTACATGCTGACGTTCGGTAGTAAGCCCAAGGTTCATTGTATTTCTCGCATTAAATTTTTTATTAAATTCTGAAGTAAAATTTACTTTCCACTGCTTATACCCTGAGTTAAGCCATCTCTCAATTTCCATTACTTCCAGGTTTTCATTTCGCAACACCGTATCAATATCTGCAATAAACTCATTGCCAGATACAAGTACCGAATTATTCCAATAGGTATTAGAATTGAAAAAATGCAAATACGAAGCTGCAATCGTGCCCATGTTAGACTTATTATAGATATCTAAGTCCAAGTCCCCGTATAGATCATCCACAGCGTCTTCAGCTGAAATCTCACTACCAAGCAAATCAATATGGCTTAATCCTCCCAACCCAAAAACCTTAAAATTTCCGTTTTTTGTTGGGAAATTAAGTTTAAAAGATAGGTCCTGATAGTAAGGAATAGCCTCGCCCGTGCCAGTACCAAAACCCAAATCTTGCATTATGGCCGGAATAGAATACCGATAATTCGCCATATAAGAACTTTTTTGTTGCTTGCTAATTGGCCCTTCCACGCCAAGTTCCAATCCATTAAGGCCAAGTTGAAGCACATTTTCTCTCTTTTCGTAATTACCATTTCTCAATTTAAGATCGAATACGCCGGAGGTGGCATTGCTATACATGGCTGGAAATGCCCCGGTATAAAATTCCGAATTGGCCAATTGATTATTATTTAAAATTGTTACAGGTCCTCCTGTAGCACCAGTCGCTGCAAAGTGGTTAGGGTTGGGGATATCCAAACCTTCTAACCTCCATAGTAATCCAGTTGGTGAATTTCCCCTGATAATAATATCATTCCGGCCATCATTAGCAGATGAAACTCCTGCAAAATTAGCTGCCATTCGAGCCGGATCGTTAAATGATCCTGCATAACGCTGGGTTTCGGCTATATTAAAGCCACGTGCACTAACCGTAGCCAACTCATTCACCTCATTATCCAGGCGATTATCATTCTCTCTGATGACAATCTCGTCCATCATCGCCACCTTTTCTTCCAGGCTTACATCAACAAAAACCTCTTTTCCTGTAGTTACCAGAAGGTTTGATAAAATGGCATCTGCATATCCAATGAAGGTGATTTTTAGGTTTACTCTTCCTACAGGTACTTTTTCCAGTTTAAAATACCCCTGGGTATCTGTAGTAGTGCCTAATATTGGGTCACTCCCTATCACATATACATTTACACCAGGAATAGGAAACATTGAATTAGCGTCAGTTATTCTTCCTTTTACCGCCTGGGTTTGGGTATTTTTTTGGGCAAATAGGTTGAATGTTAAAAAGGAAATAATGATAAGAGCAGAAATTATGGTTCGCATTGTTTTGGTTATTTTTTCCTGCAAAGAAAGATGGCTTTAATTTTTGTGTGTAAAGTTTATTACCGAATCGTCAATATCCGAGCATCAACCGTATATTTCTTCAACTGTAGATGACCTACTATCATTAATACCTATTTAATGTGTAATTTAGTTTCGAGTATTTGAAGTATAATCAGATCATAAGAACCAATGAAAGATATTTTTGCAGATCTTAATCTTACCACACCTGCTTTATTATTTCCGGCTATCTCTCTGCTATTATTAGCCTATACAAATCGGTTTCTGGCGGTAGCTGCACTCATCAGAAAATTGCATGAAGATTACAAACAAGATCCCAAAGCCATCATCTGGGGACAGATCAGAAATTTACGCTTACGTGTAAACCTCATTCGGATCATGCAGGCGTTGGGAGTTTCCAGTTTGCTGTTTTGTGTGCTGACCATGTTTTTGATCTTTACGGGTCAGACGCTAGCGTCAGTTTATATTTTTGGGATAAGTTTGATCCTTTTAATTGTTTCTTTGGGCTTTTCAGTGTTGGAAATTCAAATGTCCGTCAAGGCGTTGAATATTCAATTAAGCGAGCTGGAAGATCTTAATCCGGAGAAGTGAATATTTGGTGATTTGGTGATTTGGTGATTGAGGGATTGTGTGGTGTTGTCAATGGTTGCGAACCTTGACAATCGCGATTTTGGGCATTGGGAATTAAGGCAATGGGCATTGATTCTTCTAAGTTAATTGACATCCAACATCCAAAGTTCTTTAATCAATTTAACCATTGTTAAGGTTTTTGACCGTTAACAAGGTTATTTCATCTTCAGCTTTCCTGCACCTATTATCTGTTTTCAATAGTATCATATATGAACAGAGAGGTGCGCATTTTCAATATCACTCAATCATCAATTGAGAAAATGTTTCTACTCCAAATAGGTATATCCATACAGGCCAGAGCGGTAATTGGAAAGAAATTCTTTTCCTTCCGTTGCCGAGATCTTTCCAGATTTTACAGAAGATGTTACCCAGGTTTCTACTGAACGAACCATTTTCTTATGGTTGTACTGCACATAGTCTAAAACTTCAGCAACCGTTTCACCATCGATTATCTGATCGATGCTATGGCCTTTTTTGTCCACCGTCACATGTACAGCATTGGTATCACCAAATAAATTGTGAAGGTCACCCAGTATTTCCTGATAAGCTCCCACTAAAAATACTCCCAGATAATATGATTCTTTCGCTTTGAGTTTGTGGACTGGCAAGTAGTACGAAAAATTCTTTGTTGAAATAAAATTGTCAATCTTGCCATCAGAGTCACAGGTAATATCCTGAATAGTAGCAGAGCGATCTGGTTTTTCATCCAGCCGATGAATGGGGATAATCGGAAATATCTGATCAATTGCCCAAGAATCAGGTAGGGATTGAAACAGGGAAAAATTACAAAAATACTTATCTGAGAGAAATTTTGATAATTGTCTCAACTCATCCGGAACATGCTTTAATTGGGCTGTCATTTGACGAATTTCCCGGGCTATCGACCAAAACAACCGCTCCACCTGAGCACGGGTTTTTAAATCTACCAAACCCAGACTAAATCGATCCAGAGATTCCTCTCTGATTTGCTGCGCGTCATGCCAGGTTTCTAATAATTTAGGTTGATTTAAATTATCCCATAGATTATACAATTCTTTCACCAGGTCATGGTCACTCTCCTGTATTTCATCCTCCTCATCCCATGTGGGAGTAGAAGTCGCTTCCAACACTTCAAATACTAATACGGAATGGTGTGCAGTCAAGGATCTTCCCGATTCGGTAATGATATTTGGATGGGGAAGATCATTTTTATTACTAGCATCAACCATGGTAGAAATAGCGTCATTCACGTATTCCTGGATGCTATAGTTTACGCTACTCTCACTATTAGCCGAACGGGTACCATCGTAATCCACCCCTAAACCCCCACCAATATCAACAAAATCTACTTTGAAACCATTTTTGTGTAACTGCACGTAAAATTGTGATGCTTCACGCAAGGCTATTTTTATCCTTCTGATCTTAGTTACCTGGCTACCTATATGGAAGTGGATTAGCCGAAGCGCCGATTTCATTTTGTTTTTTTCTAAAAAATCAAGCGCTTCCAAAAGTTCACTGGAAGAAAGACCAAACTTACTTACATCGCCGCCTGACTCTTCCCATTTTCCACTTCCTGAGCTTGATAGCTTAATTCTAATGCCAATATTCGGCTTGACCTTTAATCGCTTGGCAATCCTGGTGATCAACTTTAGTTCATTTAGTTTTTCAACTACAATGAAAATCCTCCTGCCCATTTTTTGCGCAAGCAGAGCTAGTTCTATATAATCTTCGTCTTTATATCCACTACATACAATGAGGGAGTCGCTATCTGTATTGGTGGCTATTACGGCATGCAGTTCTGGCTTTGACCCTGCTTCCAATCCGATGTTAAATTTTTTACCGTGGCTTACAATTTCCTCCACTACAGGGCGCATTTGATTTACCTTTATCGGATAGATGATAAAGTTCTGCGCCTGGTATCCATATTCCTCTGTCGCTGCTGTAAAGCAGCTATCCATCTTTTCAATCCTGGTATCGAGAATATCGGGAAATCGCAATAAAACCGGCGTGGTCACATCTCTGATCTGGAGTTCATCAATTAATTCCTTCAGGTCGATCGAGACTCCATCTTTTTTAGGCGTAACAACAACATTTCCTTTTTCATTGATCGAAAAATAATTAATGCCCCAGCCATCTATATTGTACAACTCAGCACTATCCTCGATTTTCCATTTTCTCATTGAATGAATCTATTTCTAAAGTGATGGATCGTTTAATTTACTTAATTATTAAAGCATAAAAAATCGGGCGAATATATAATTAAATTTCTGATTTTCATGTAAAAATAAAAGTCTGGTAAATAAGAATTTACTACAATCATGCTTTCGACTAATTACACTTTGGTTTTTACTTTACTCCACTCCTTTAATTGCCACTGAACAATGGCTGTACATAGCAATGCATCCTTTGCGTCCCATATTTCAACCGGACAGTCAATTAATACCGAATCTTCCTTTTCTAATATTTGATAGATGTTTTTATTAACCCATTCATCAGAAAGTGTAAATGAAGCAAAGGCGTCTGTTTTACCCTGGTATTGGTAATCCACCGTTAAATTTTTTAGAATAATACGATAACTGGTAAACCCTACTTTTGATATAAGAAACAAACCTGTGGTAAACTCACATAAAGTGGCAAGCGCACAGGCATGCAGCCCTTTGATGTGGTTCAGGTTTTTCGTTTTATATGGAAGGCGTGTTTTGATCTTATCGTCTGCTATTTCAATTACCTGGAAACCATGAGGCCGGTTAAAGGGGATCAACCTGCTCAAACCGATGTTAAATATCTTGAGTTGAAATTTGGAGCGTTTTGCTTTTTCAATGAATTTATTGAGATCCATATCCATCATTTTTACCCTATTAATTTCAACAATAATTCATCAATTTCCCTCATTAATGTTATTTATATTACCCAAACAGCAAATTGGATTTGTCAAGAAAAAAATAAATAGCTTCTCATGCTCCTATGATAAATTTCCTATCTTAAAGGTTTTAAAAATTAGTTGATGGAAGATGCGAAAAAGGGGCCTTCAGTTTTTGAAGCGTTAATTCCCATTATATTTCTGATTTTCTTTTTGTGGCTGAATGTGAATTTATTTGGTGATGGATCTTTGGATGGCTCCAACCAAATTATTCTCATTTTCTCAGCGGCAATCGCAGCTATTGTAGCCGCCAGACATGGTATTAAATGGAACCAGCTCAAAATGAGTATCATGAAGAATATCAATTCAGCCATGCCTTCCATTCTGATTTTATTGTTGATTGGAGCGCTATCAGGTACCTGGATGGTTTCCGGAATTGTCCCTGCCATGATTTATTATGGATTAGAAATATTAAATCCGACCATTTTATTGGTTGCCTCGTGTGTCATCTGTGCGCTGGTTTCACTGGCTACGGGTAGCTCCTGGACGACTATCGCTACCGTTGGCATTGCATTAATGGGAATAGGAAAAGCGTTAGGGGTACCAGAAGGAATGATAGCAGGTGCCATTATTTCGGGTGCTTATTTTGGTGATAAAATGTCTCCGCTTTCAGACACTACTAACCTTGCTCCGGCCATGGCTGGCACAGATCTGTTTACACATATTCGATATATGACTATTACCACGGTACCATCGATGGTTATTACTTTGATTATTTTTACTTTGATGGGGTTTGGTATTTCCAATAATGGTGAAGCCATTGATGTAAGTGAGATCACCACTGCCATTGAACGTAATTTTGATATCAATCCAATTCTCTTCATTGTACCGGTGCTTGTCATTATTTTAATTGTTAAAAAGGCGCCTGCTATACCAGCTTTGCTGGCAGGTATTGTATTAGCAGCCGTATTTGCCGGAATATTTCAACCTGATGTCATCAAGAGCATTGCTCCAAACGAAGGAAGTAATTTCGCTACCTATTATAAAGCTACTTTGATCAGCATTTATGGTGATGTAAGTGTGGTCACTGGTAACGAAATTGTGGATGAGTTACTTACGAGCGGAGGAATGGCAGGAATGCTGGGCACGATATGGTTAATTTTATGTGCGATGATATTTGGAGGGGTAATGGATGGTGCGGGAATGCTTCAAAAAATTACGGATGTCATTATCAAAATGGCCAAATCTACCGGTAGCCTGGTGGCATCAACCGCCGTTACTTGTGGCTTTTTCAATATAACTGCTTCTGATCAATACCTGGCAATAGTAGTTCCAGGAAAAATGTATCAGAAAATATTTAAAGACCGACAATTGGCACCCCAAAATTTATCAAGGACATTGGAGGATTCCGGAACAGTAACATCGGTACTGGTACCATGGAATACATGTGGCGCAACTCAATCGAAAGTTTTGATGATTGATACATGGACATACATTCCATATTGCTTCTTCAATATTATTAGTCCTTTCATGACCATATTCTTCGCCTATGCCGGAATAAAAATTGCGAAGCTCACCACAAAAGAACCTGTGCATGATTAAAACGAGTATTACCAAAGAAGAAATTACCCATCTGCCACTCATTAAGTTTAGCGGTAAAATTATCCTTAAAAATGGCGACAACGACATTGACGCTATCATGGAGGAAATGTACGCCGCTAAAATGGTTGGTTTTGACACGGAAACGAAACCAACCTTCCGCAAAGGCCAGATTAACCCCATTGCCTTGTTGCAATTTGCTCTGAATGGAAAGTCGTTCATTTTCAGAGTCCATAAAACAGGTGTACCGCAAGAATTAGTTGATTTTTTATCTGATCCTGCCATTGCCAAAATTGGTGTAGCACTCGATGATGACTTCGTACAGCTAAGACGACAAGTGGATTTTGAACCACAAAATATCGTTGACCTCAATAAATTAGCCCCACAATTAGGTGTTGAAAATATTGGTGTAAGGAATTTGAGTGGTATTTTTTTAGGTGGACGTGTTTCTAAAAACCAGCAAACATCTAACTGGGAAAATCCCGAACTCACTAAATCGCAATTGAACTACGCTGCCACGGATGCATGGGTGTGTCTGAAGATCTATCAAAAAATGCAGCACCTGGGGATGGTGTGATTATTGGGTGATTGGGTGATTGGGAGAATTGGTGAATTGGTGATTGGGTGATTTTTTGATTTCGGATTTGAAATGTATCTGTTTTGCTAATGGTTGATTAAATTGATAATCAATAGTCCAGGTATTAGGTATTAAGGCAAGAGGCATAAATTATACCTTCTCATTGTTCCATATTTATTTTCATATCTTTCAATTGACCCTATTTAAGTCAACCATTGTTAAGGTCTTCGACCATTAACAAGGTTTTGTGACTACAAAAATAATAACATTACTATAATTATAGTTGTATTATTAGGATTATAGTTATATGTTTGAGTCATGAAGGAATTAACCCATGCAGAAGAGCAAGTAATGCAGTATCTATGGAAGCTTGACAAAGCTTTCCTTAAAGATATTGTGGAAGCATATCCCGAACCAAAGCCCGCTTACACTACTATCAGTACGGTGATCCGGGTTTTGGTGAAAAAGGGATTCATAGGCTTTGATCAGTTTGGAAAAACCAATCGGTACTATCCGCTGATCAGTAAAAACGCCTATTCAAAAGCAACCTTTAAAGGTGTGTTCCAAAAGTTTTTCGATAACTCTCCGAGTATGTTTACTTCTTTTTTTACGAAAGAAGAGAAACTCTCTTTGGGTGAGCTCGAAGAAATGAAACACATCATCGAACAAGAAATCCAAAAGAAAAAGAATATTACGAATACATCAAATCCTATTCACCGTACGACAATGTTGAAGCGAAAGATTATCCAAATATGTTAGTCACTACCGGTCTTCATGATTCACAGGTTCAAT
>JBNLGO010000065.1:0-19814 GCA_050306095.1 Cyclobacteriaceae bacterium | reverse complement strand
AGTTTGGATTTTGCAAAGCTTCCTGCAGGCATTTACATTTTAAAGTTGCTTAATGAAGATAACACATTTATTCATCGTATTGTAAAAGAATAATCTTCAAATAAATACAAATCGCTTCCTGCCTATGGTATTGCATTAAATAATGGAATGAAATCAAGGTCAATCATTTATTTAATGACATTTTTAATATGGGTTCAGGTATAAATACTGAAATAAAAAATATCGAATCGAAAATGCGTGTTAAAGTTTCAACAGTCTTTCAATCAAAAGTTTCATAGTGCGTCACGTGCTCTTCAAATTCCAGCAGGTACTTTTTATCTTCTTCGTAGTATTTTGCTTTTTCATAATCCTCACCTGCAAATTTTTTAATGCTTTCGATAGAGTCCCACTCTGTCACCGTTAAAAAATGGCAAACTTCTCCATCAATTCTTCGCAATATTTTTGCGGATAAATTCCCTTCAATGTTTTTGTATTCTGATATTCCGGTTTCTTCAACATATTTCAAATATTCATCAGCATGCTCTGCTTTGGTCATTCCATGCCAAATTCTGGTGATTTTAGTTGATTTCATTTCTCTATCGGTATATTATTTGATTCGTGATGATTAAACGGATGAAATAATCCTTACAGGTGGATTTTAGACAAATTTTCGAATATTCATCATGCAGCCCAGGTGTATGCCTTCGTGGTACAACATAAATTGAATAGCGTCTTCTAAAGAGTTCAGGTGAAAACCAGTACCTGTTACTCTTTCTTGATAGGAATTAAATATTCCCTTTTCAAAATCCCCCTCAGTTTTGCCGATTAGAGAGGCCAATAGACCTTTCAATTCATCCACTTCAGTTTGGGTTGTTTTTTGAGTTGGTTTTGAGCCAGGCATATAAAGCTCCACTAAATCAGTGGAGATATACATAGGCAATCCAGATCCTTTATAAATCAATGCTTGCTGTGAAACAATTACATGCCCTATATTCCATATCAAATTATTGTTAAATCCTTCCGTGATTTTATTAAGTTGATCTATGGTGTAATTGTCAAAATATGTGAGAAATAGTTCTCTACTTTTCCTCCAGGTTTTAAAAATCGATTTCATTTGTGGATTTTAATTATTCTTATGAAAGGGAATAAAAGTTGAATTGGATTATTCTATTTTCATTCCCGAACCGCCAATTACTCTCCATTGATCATTTGTAAATTTCCATACTCGTAGGTATTTGTATGTTCCCGAAATATCCTCCTGTAAGAAGTTCCCTTTTAAATCAAGAGTAACTGATACAACTGCACAGTCATCAATAAAACTAATCTCCTGATCGGTAGAATCTAACTCGTTGATTTTCAAGTTACCCGATTGATGATTAGCCACATCTATTTTTTTCGAAACAGTTTGGCCAGTTGGGATTACAAACAATAACTTTTCATGCAATAATTCATTCAAGGATTTATAATCACTCTCCTTCATCGCGGTGAGGAGTTTTATCTCAAGATCAACAATTTGTTTCTTATTAAAATTTTCCATTTTGAATGAAATAGATTTAAAAATAGTTATGACTGCCAATTTAAGGATAACTCATAACATCAGAATTTAATACCAAAATTAAAATGGGGCTCAAAAATATACTTTGGTTTTCCATTTTCCACGGCTGCGAAATTCTCTGGGAAATTGGTGTTAACAGGCCAATATTTTAATGCATAAGCAGGTTCAATAAAGAATCGCTTTTTAAAAAATTCAATCCGATAACCTAAAATTCCCTGCATGTAAAGCTGAAAACCTTTCTGAGTTTTTTCATTATTTTCGTTGTAGAATTGCTGAAGAAAAAAAGTAGGTTCTCCGGTTATAAACAAATTTCTCCAGAGAAAACGCTTATATCCTATCCCAATTCCATAGGCTCTCACTTTTCCAGGATATAATTCCTCAGAATTACCATATGTCCCGAGAGGCTCATTGTACTTCCAGGTAATCGCCTCTACAATAAAATGATCTTTATTTGTAAACTGAATTCCATAATTTAATTGATAATAATCCGCCGGATCCGGAAAAATATTCAAGATCATAAAAACTGACCCTCCAAAAGAATTTGGATACTTAATTTCATCATTTCTACTTTGATTTTGACAAAAGGTATTGGTTGATAAAAGAACACCTATCAGAAATAGCAAACTTAAATTTTTCAATTTTTGGATGTTAATACGGTTTGACATTTAGATATGATTTGATTTGCTCTTGACTTCTATTGTGATACTCTCGAAGTAACAGGTGTTGACTCCTTCCATTTAATACTTGTTTTCAGGATGACCGCAATAGCTATTACTTCCACCACCAAGTGAAATACATCATCCATATCTGAAGGTGGCGTGGTGATTAGTATAAATGGCATGAGGGAGGCGGCGATTATATTGAACAACCTGCTTTTTTTCTGATTTAACAATAAGGAAACTAACAACATACCAATGGGGATATTGACTACAAAAGCCCCGATTAGCATAATCGTATCTGTAACTTTCATCCCGTTAAAATAACCAGTCAGCAGCATTTCTAAATGAGACTTTAAGGTCATCTGGTGAATGTCCCTAAATACGATATTCAGTAAAATGAAAAGCCATAAAGCAAAAAGTTTGATGCGTGTGTTTTGCGATTCTAATTTTAATTGTTCCATGATAAATAATTTTTTCTGGAACAAAAATCTAAAATCAAAAAGCGACCATCTTGATCGGTGGGGTCGATTACTTGACTGAAAAGTTCATTCTATATTCCGTAGGGGTAACACCTGTTTGCTCTTTGAATGCGCGTGTCAGGTGCTCAGGGCTATTAAAACCGCACTCATATCCAATTGAGCTAATAGAATGGTCACTGGTTTTGAGCTTTTCAGCTACTTTATGTACTTTCAATTTAAGCAGGTACTTTGCAGGTGAGGTCTTGAAATGTTGCTTGAATTTTCTTTTAAAAGTGGAAACAGAACAATTGGTTACCATGGCCAGGTTTTCAATTGACTCGGTCTGCTGAATATGAGCTTCTACTAATTCGATAAATGTGAATTTTCTTTCTGAAAAAAGGCTTTTAATAATATCCCGAACATAGGCTGAATTTTCAGTTTGGAGCAACAACAAAACAATTTCTTTTAATTTAAGCATCAATAAAGATTCAGTTACGGCCAGTCTATTTTCAAATAATTGAATGATATTATTGAAATACTGCTTAAGTAATTCATTAGCTGCCGACTGAACAACATATTGCGTGACAGGATTTTGAAGTTCCTCCCACAATTCCGGTTTTTCACCTTCAAAAACTTTGGCCAATACTTCCCTGTTAAAATGTACCAAAACGGTATGTAGATTTCCTTTAGGAAGTTCCGATAGCATGCCTCCCAACGTCAATCCACACATCGATAGAATAGTATGTTCTGTTTTAGCTGAAATACTACCTGATTCCGAAAATGATTGTCCATCACCCTCAATGATATAGGCAATACAAGCATCAGAAGGAAGGTTCAATTCCTTCTCTGAGGGCGTTACCATTTTCACCAATGTGAAAAGAGGGTAATCAAAGAGTGAAATATGGTCCTTTCGATTGATCATTTAATTGGCAAATTATTAAAAATTAATTGCAGTCGTTTTTTACGTCAAATTATTAATGACTTTTTCCAAAACGGATATTGTTTTGTTATAATCATCTTCTGATATACCTTTCATCGATTTTTTGCGAAAGGCTAATTGCTTTTGTAGACATTTAGAATAGAAATCCTCTCCCTTGTTGGTAAGACAAATATTAATCTTATCACTGATTAATTGGTTTAGTGCAAAGTTGTTTAATTTATTTTCTAAGGAATCAATATCAGAAAATTCCAATAACGGCTCAAAGAGGGTTTGTTTGTCTATGTTTGGATTCTCATGAATCAGGTTTAGCATTTGCCATTCCGAGCGGTTGATTCCAAATTCATTATGTATTTCGTTGATACCTGTAGTCAATAAATTATCTAATCTCCTTAAATAGTATCCAATGGGTGATTTTTTGATTTTCACCCCTTCCGAGTTAGCAGTTTTCATGAAGTGTATTTAATAGCAAAGTGTAATCTCCCAAATTAAGGGATTCGTAAAATAACAAATTCCTATTTAAAAGTTATTTAAGAAACTTTATTGGATGAATTGTAAAGGTAGGATTATGGATTACTTATCAAAAAAAGTAGCCTCGCTAGGAATCGAACCTAGATCTAGAGTTTAGGAAACTCCTATTCTATCCATTGAACTACGAGGCCAAAAAAATTGGTTTTTGTTGACAAAGGGTATTTCAATCCTATTTCATCAACATTCCTCCCATATGGGAGCGCAAAAATATATTAATAAGTTTCATTTTTCAAGTAATTAGGAAAAATCGCGATATGCCTTTTCTTAACTTCTTTAAGAAGCTTTTCCCTAAGCTCATCAATATTGATTTTTTTGATCGCTGAGATATAACAGCTATTATCTGTGCCTTGTAGAAAACTTCCTGGTTCTGAATTGATAGCATCTTCTCCTTCTGCTTCTTCCTGCTCCACATTATCTATTTTGTTATACACATAGATGGTAGGCTTATCGATGGCATTTAACTCGGATAAGGTTTTCTCTACTACGTCAATCTGATCATGGTAAGCTGGATTGGAAACATCCACCACATGGATTAAAATATCACTTTCTACCACTTCATTTAAAGTAGATTTAAAAGATTCAATCAAATGGTGGGGAAGTTTTCTGATAAACCCAACCGTATCAGAAAGCAAAAACGGAATGCGATCTATTACCACTTTTCTAACCGTGGCATCTACGGTTGCAAATAGCTTATCTTCAGCATGTACCTTGGATTTAGCCATCAGGTTCATTAAAGTGGATTTTCCCACGTTGGTATAACCAACAAGCGCTACCCTGACGATTCCAGATCTTGCCTTACGTTGGGTATAATTTTGCTTATCAATTTTTTCCAATTTCTTCTTGAGAACCGTTATTTGATCCCGGATAACCCGTTTATCTGTTTCGATCTCTTTCTCTCCTGCACCACCACGTGTGCCTGTACCACCACGTTGCCGCTCAAGGTGCGTCCACATCCTGGTCAAACGGGGCATCAGATATTGATACCGGGCTAATTCCACTTGGGTCTTCGCCTGTGAAGTCTGCGCCCTTTTCAGAAAAATTTCGAGGATCAATAAACTTCTGTCATAAATGCGGCACTTCATGGCTCGCTCCAGGTTCCGAAGTTGTGAAGGACTTAAGTCATCATCAAAAATCACCAGGTCAATACTATTGGCCTTGACATACTCAGCAATTTCCTGCATTTTTCCACTTCCCACAAAATACCTCGAGTCAGGCTTGTCTATTTTCTGTGTGAAAGATTGTCTAGTTTTTACTCCCAATGTTTTGGCTAAAAACTCTAATTCATCCAGGTACTCATTGGTCTTTTCTGTTGGCTGGTTATAACTTACTATTGCGACTAGTACGGCTGTTTCGATTTTCTTTTTTGTATCAATAAAATTATCCATTCAGCTAATTTAATTCCAAACTCCACTTACGATATTTCTCACAAAGGTATTCAATAATTACCCTAATATTTACACTAATTATTTGCATTATTCAAAAAATTGGGAAATCTTATACTATCTTTGAAATCAATGAAAGTAGCGATTGTATTAAATACTTCCTGGAATATTTACAATTTCAGAAAGGGTTTAGTCGAGGCATTAATCCACAATGGTCATGAGGTAGTTACCATAGCTCCCCATGACAGTTATTCCTCCAAACTAACCGACCTGGGATGCACACATTATAACGTGCGCATGGATAGCCGGGGTGTTAACCCTGTAAAAGACCTGCTATTAATTGCAGAGCTTTTTGTGAAATACAAAAGGATCAATCCGGATGTTATTTTGCACTATACCATTAAACCTAACATTTATGGTACTATCGCAGCTTCTCTTCTTAAAATCCCAGTTATCAATAATGTTTGTGGCTTAGGAACAGTCTTTTTGGACAAGAATTTTGCTTCCTATATCGCCATCAAACTTTATCGATTCGCATTTCAATTTCCAAAGAAGATATTCTTTCAAAACAGTGATGACCTGACATTATTCCGAAGAAAGAAAATAGTAAATGAAGAGGTTTGCGACATTGTACCCGGATCAGGAATTAACCTGGAGCAATTCAAACCATTTAATAAAAAGAAAAAAGGCAAGTTTACTTTTCTTTTAATCTCCCGGCTTATTTATGACAAAGGTATCATAGAGTACATTGACGCTATTAAAGAGCTAAAAGAAAAAGGTGTAAACGCCAAATTTCAAATTCTTGGTGCGATAGACGAAGAACATCGGCGAGGAATTCCCCGAAAAATCATTGAAAGCTGGATTGACAATGGAATGATCGAATACTTGGGAACAACCAACGATGTACGGCTTGCCATTTCTGATTCTGATTGCGTGGTGCTACCATCCTATAGGGAAGGCACCCCAAAGACTCTTCTTGAGGCTGCCAGCATGGCCAAACCACTCGTCGCTACCAATGTACCAGGGTGCTCCAATGTGGTGGAAAATAAAGTAAATGGGTTTTTATGTAAATTAAAAGACAGTAAAGACTTAGCTTTGCAAATGGAGAAAATGGTCAACTTGCCGAAAGAAGAACTGGATAACTTAGGCAAAAACAGCAGGATAAAAGTTCAGCAGGAATTTGATGAGAAATTAGTGATTAACGCCTATCTCAACTCCATCAATAAAATTAAATAAACATTTATGAAAGTAATTGAGACCGGATTTGATGGTCTTATCGCCATTGAGCCGGATATTTTTTCTGACGAAAGAGGGTACTTTTTTGAGTGCTATCATGAAAATAAATTTAAAGAAGCGAATATTCCCACCAACTTTTTACAGGACAACCAATCGTTTTCTGAAAAAGGGGTATTGCGAGGATTGCATTTTCAAAAGAAACCTTATGAGCAAGGTAAGCTGGTACGAGTTATCACGGGAAGGGCATTGGATGTAGTGGTGGATTTACGTCCGGGCTCTTCAACATTTGGTAAGCACTACTCCTATTTATTGGACTCAGCATTGAATAATCTATTATTTGTGCCGGAAGGTTTTGCCCATGGGTTTGTCACCTTTGAAAAAACGATTTTCCACTACAAATGCACAAATATTTACAACAAAGAATCTGACTCGGGAATTATCTGGAATGATCCGACCTTAAAAATTGATTGGAAAATAAATAACCCTTTGGTATCTGAAAAAGACCAAACATTGCCAACTTTTCAAGATTTTTTGAATATTATTGAGAAATAGACAATTCATAATCGATAAATAATGAACAAGAGATCATTTTTTTATCTTCTGACATTTATACTTATTTCATCGCTTTCATCCTGCAAATTTTATAAGCAACACTATATGTTTCAGTATGACGAGGGTGATTTGAGTACTTTTCAGTTTGAGATTAATAGAATTGAAAGGAATTATCTGATTTCAGAAAACGATATTCTTGAAATGGATGTATTCACCCACAATGGTGAAAGGATCGTTGACCCGGAATATGAATTACAATCAGGGCAAAGAGGTATAAATAACAATAACAATCAGCAAAGAAACTTTCGACAATTTCGTGTATTGCAAGATAGCACAGTGAAACTTCCACTCATAGGGCATGTAAACCTTGTAGGAATGACCCTTGATGAAGCGGAAAACTATCTGCAAACGAAATACAACGATTACTATACAGATTCTTTTATACGTTTGCGTTATTCAAATAAAAGAGTGATAGTACTTGGTGCCTCTGGTGGTCAAATTATTTTCCTGGAAGATGAAAAAATCACCTTATTAGAAATCCTGGCAAATGCCGGAGGAATAGACGAAGGTGGAAAAGCACAAAACATCCGGGTAATCAGAGGAGACTTAAATAAACCAGAAGTATTTTTAGTAGATCTCTCTACTATACAGGGCATGAAAAGTTCCATCTTACCGATCGAACCCGGAGACATAGTTTATGTGGAGCCAACAAGAAAAATTGTAACAGAATCTTTGCGGGATTTTACATTTATTCTTGCTACTATGGTAAATGTAGCGACCATGATATTGCTTGTAAGAAACTTGTAGTTATCTTATGTCAATGGAAAACGGAATATCACCTGATAATAAGCCTATCCAACATCAACCAATGGATGATTTTGGGAGTGTTGATATGGAGAAATTCCTGGGCATAATTAAAAAAAGCCTTATATGGGTTGGGCTCATCATTGCTGTATGTATTTCCATCGCCTACCTGATTATTCGATATACCCCTGAAACTTTCGAATCTACATCTGTTTTGCAATTGGATGTAAAAAGTGAGGCAAGTGTGTTTGGCTTTAAAAGCTTTGATGGAGATATCTATAATATCTCCAAAGAAATAGAATTTTTACGCTCTAATCTGTTTCTAGGGAAAGTGGCTGAGGAAATTGACCTTAGTATCAGTTATTATGCTATAGGAGACATTCTCAACAATGAACGGTATAAAAACAATTCTTTTACTGTTAGCTATAATATCGAAAACACCTCTTATTTCGATCGGAATTTTGAAATAGACATACTAAACGAATCGGATTATATCTTTAAATTTACCGATTTAAACGGTGCGTATATTGAAGACAATTATCACTTTGGAGATTCCATAAACTATCCGGGATTTGCCTTTTTTATCACCCTAAACACCAATTATGATCCGAGTGACGATAATGTCCATTACTTTTTCAGAATAAACAGTCAAAGCTCTCTGATCAATTATTTATCAAAAAACATAACTGTTCAGCCGCTGGATTTCAAGGCAAATACCATTACCCTTTCATTTAAGGATAATAATAAAACCAAAGCAATGGAAATGGTAGAAGCACTTGACACTCTCTACCTCTACTATACCAAGCAGGAAAAAAACAAAGAGACTGAACAAAAGATTAACTTCCTTAACCAACAATTAAAAGCGACTGAGGAAAAACTTAGTGAAATAGAAAATTATTTTGAGGATTTCACCATCGAGTACAAAACCACCAACTTCGATGCAAACCTTTCTAAAACAATTGTGCTGCTGGAACAACTCGACTCGCAAAAGTATCTGATTCAGCGAAAAATACAGACGATTAACTCTGTGTATAGTAAAGTCTTAAACGAGGAAGTGTTTATCATTAGTTCACCGGAATTAGCTTTGCTTCCTGGAAATATTCAGCAAGAGATCAGCAATTATGAAAAACTGGTCAATCAGAAAAAGCAACTTGAAAACAGCTACAAACCCAACACCTACGTCATTAAAAAAACCGAAAGTGAGTTGGATTTTATTACCGAAAGAATAACGCTATATATTAATGAATACAACTCCACTTTAACGGAACAATTGACGGCCTTAAACCAACGAAGGCAACAATTAGAAAGCGAATTTGTCACTATGCCTTCTAAAAAGACGGAGTTTAGCAAAACAGAAAGATATTACTCCTTGTATGAAGAGTTTTATTTATCTCTGATAAAAAACAAAGCTGCTTTTGAATTAGCCCAGGCAGGAACGACTACTAATTATAAAATCCTATCTCCAGCCAGCTCACCTGGCAAGCCTATCTCTCCCAATGCTCTGTTATATTTTGGTATTGGCGCTATCATTGGCATATTCATAAGTGTGTTTTTTATTGGTATTCGATATTTAATACATAATAAAATAACCAGTCAGAATGAACTGGAACACCTCACATTTCTTCCCGTCATCGGAAGCATCCCTAACGTTAAAAAAGAAGCCGATGAAAACAGCCGGCTTCTAATTGATAAATTTCCGAAATCGGAATTAAGTGAATCTTTCCGCTCTTTGCGAACTAACCTTGAGTTCCTTAACCAGAACAAAGAAAAGCCCATACTTTGTATTACTTCTTCCACAAGTGGGGAAGGAAAAACATTTGTTACCGTAAACCTTGGAGGAATTATCAGCCTGGTGAAAAACAAAGTGATAATCATCGATCTCGATATGAGAAAGCCAAGGCTCCAAAAGGTTTTTTATGATAATGTAGCTTCCAAGGGTGTCAGCACCATTCTAATAGGAAAAACAGATACCAAGGATGCTATACTAAAAACCAACCTGGAAAACATGGATTACATTCCTTCAGGACCTATCCCACCTAATCCTGCAGAGCTAATTGCAGGAGACTATTTTGACAAAATGATCAATGAACTGAAGGAAATATATGATGTCATCATTATTGACACACCACCGGTTGGGCTTGTAACGGATGGGATTGCTGCTATGAAAAAAGCCACCATACCATTGTTTGTTGTTCGGGCGGATTTTTCAAAGAAAAGTTTTATCAACTCCATTAACAAATTATCACAAATCCACCGGTTTAATCATCCTAGTATTGTATTAAACTCTGTGAAAAAATCTGGCACGTATGGATATGGATATGGAAAGGATGATCATGGGTACTACGAGGAGCAAGAAGATCCAAAGTTGTTTAAGATTAAAAGTTTGTTTGGTTTATAATGTTCAGTTTTCTTTCTAAAAATAAAAATCGAATCAATCCAATTTCGGTGGATATTCACTCCCATTTAATTCCGGGGGTAGATGATGGTGTGCGAAATATGGAAGAAGCCATCGCGATCATCAGAGAATTTCATTTGATGGGATATAAAAAAATTATCACCTCTCCTCATATTATGAAAGAGTATTATGATAATAGCAAAGAGACGCTTTACCCACCTTTTGAAAAATTAAAAGAGGAATTAATAAAAGAGAAAATCCCAATTGAACTGGAGGTTGCTGCAGAATATCATTTAGATGAATTCTTTGTTGATATGGTTAATAACAATGAAGAGCTTTTAACCTTTGGAGATAAGTATATCCTTGTGGAAACTTCATTTTTCAATGCTCCTGTATTTTTAAAAGATATCTTTTTTAGTTTAAAAACTAAAGGCTATTCTCCCATTTACGTACATCCTGAGCGATACTTATACCTACTCCAGAATTTTGAAATAGCTGAAGAACTAAAAAATATGCAGGTGCTGTTTCAAATCAACATTTTATCGCTTTTAGGTCATTATGGTAAACCCGTTAAGAAATTGGCAGAAAAACTAATTGATCGCGGTATGATTGACTTTATTGGGAGTGATTGTCATAATATGGGCCATGTAACGGAACTCAAAAAAACCATTCAAACTCGGGCATATCAAAACCTGCCATTTGATAAACTTCTCAACAACTCATTATAATTATTCGTATTTAAAATTTTCGATACATTATTTGATAATTATCTTATATTTGATTGAAGGTAAAAGTGACCTAATTTTGATTTCTTAGTTAATATCTATGAGCAACGAAGAATATAGGAAAAAGGATAATTTAAAATCCCTCGTTAAGTCTTTTGAATCACAATTAAGAAAAGGTGACATTACCTTTTACTCCATTGAAGATTTTGAACAAATCATTGAGTACTATTTAGATGATGGGAATAACAACAAGGCTTTGCAGGCTTGCAATATTGCCATCGATCAATATCCGTTTTCTACAGAAATTAAATTAGAGAAAGCACAGGCACTATCTAATTTAAATAAATTGGAAGAGAGCATAGAGATTCTCGAAAATGCACTCCTGATGCAACCCAATGATCCTGAGATTCTGATCATGCTTGGTAACATTTATTCAAATGCTTCCAAATACGAAGAAGCCATTGTTGCCTACCAAAAAGCATTACCTTTTTCGGAAGATCCTGAGGAAGTTTATTATTCCATTGGTTACTGCTATCAGACTTTGTTTAAGTATGAGCAGGCAATAAACAATTATAAGGAAACGATAAAAATTAATATAAACCATGAGAATGCTTTATATGAGCTCGCATTTTGTTTAGACATTACCGGGCAGCTGGAAAAAAGTATTTCATATTACAATAAATTTATTGATCAGGATCCCTATTCGCAATACGCCTGGTATAACCTGGGAATCGTTTACAATAAACTGGAAAAATATTCACAAGCGATAGAAGCATACGAATATGCCATCGCTATTGACGATACTTTTGCTTCTGCTTATTTTAATCTGGGCAATTCCTATATGAATTTAAAGCAGTATTCTAAAGCCATTGATAGTTTTAGAAATACTGTGGATAAAGAAGGACCAAGCTCTGAGGTATTGGCGTGTCTTGCAGCTGCTTATGAAAAGTTGCAACACTATGATCTAGCCATTAAGTATTATCAAAAGTCCTACAAATTGGATACTTTTTATGATGAAGCCTGGTATGGTGTGGGATATTGCTTATGTAAGCAGGAAAAATGGCATCAGGCAATCCATTTTATTAGCAAAGCCATTAAATTAAACAGAAGCAATCCAACATATTGGAAAAAATTAGCAGAGGCAGAATTTCAATCCGGCCATATTATCTCCAGTATCGAAGCTTATGAAGAAGCAAATTTATTAGATCCTGATGATTTGGAAATTAGCCTGAAATGGTCGTTTTTATACTATGAGCAAGGAGATTTTGAACAAGCGCTATCAATTATTCTTGCTTCTATTGAGGACAATCCTGAAGAATCGCTCTTGTATTATAGAGCCACTGCTTATCTTATTGCTGCAGGCAAATACAAAGAAGCCTTTGCATATTTAGAAAATGCATTAATTTTGAACTTTGAAAATCATATCAGTCTTTTGGAATTTTTCCCAAAGCTAGAAACCCAAAAGGCGCTTTTCAAAATCATAGATCAGTACAGAAAAGATAATTATTAATGAACTATTTTTTAAAAGATTTACCTGAGAGAAGCAAGAAACCTCGACAGGTAGGATTTACTATGGCCATGGACAAAGGCCTGAGTATCAGAGAGACAGAAGATTTTATGAGCGTCTGCCATGATTATGTAGATATCGTGAAATTAGGGTGGGGTACATCTTTTGTTACACCTGATTTGAAGGAGAAAATCAAAGTATATAAAAACTACAATATACCCGTTTACTTCGGAGGAACATTATTTGAAGCTTTTATCATTCGTGGTCAATTTGATGATTACATGAAAGTTTTAGATAAATATGATATCGAATTTGCAGAAGTTTCCGATGGATCTATCGAGTTAGATCATGATTTAAAATGTAATTATATCCGAAAACTAGCTGATCGAGGCACTGTCCTTTCTGAAGTAGGATCAAAGGATGTTGAAAAAATCATCCCTCCATATAAATGGATTAAACTGATGCAGGAAGAATTAGATGCAGGCGCATGGAAAGTTATCGGTGAAGCCAGGGAAAGTGGAAATGTTGGTTTATTCAGATCTTCAGGTGAAGTTAGATCAGGGTTAGTAGAAGAAATTTTAACAAAGATCCCATTTGAAAAAATTATCTGGGAAGCTCCACAAAAATCTCAGCAAGTTTGGTTTATCAAACTTCTTGGTAGCAATGTAAACCTGGGAAATATTTCTCCAAATGAAATAATACCATTAGAAACGATACGTATAGGACTAAGAGGTGACACATTTAGTCATTTTCTTAAAACTGAAGACGATTCCAAATAATGCGTAAAGCAAAAGATTATGCACTCCTTGTCTTAAAAGGGATAGGCATGGGTGCAGCAGATGTTATTCCCGGTGTATCAGGTGGTACAATTGCATTTATTACAGATATTTATGAAGAGTTAATTGATTCGTTAAAATCAATTAACCTCGAAAATATAAAGCTGGTATTTGCTGGAAAGTTCAAGGAATTTTGGGAAGCAATAAATGGAAATTTCCTACTGGCTCTTTTTGGTGGTATAATCATAAGCTTGCTGTCGCTGGCTAAGTTATTTCACTTTCTACTTCATGATTATCCTATACAGATATGGTCCTTCTTTTTTGGACTTATATTAATTTCATCGTTATGGGTGCTTAAAAAAGTGACAAAATGGAATATAGTAAATGTGATTATCACCATAATAGGAATTGGACTAGCATATTTTGTTACTTCGGCAACACCGGCGACCACCCCTGACAATTCGTTATTTGTCTTTTTCTCAGGAGCCATTGCCATTTGTGCGATGATACTTCCTGGAATTTCTGGTAGTTTTATTTTACTGATTTTAGGCAAATATGAATACATTTTAAGCGCCTTAAAAAACCTGGATATTGGCGTTCTTTTAATTTTTATTGCCGGTTGTCTCACAGGCCTGTTAACTTTTGTGAGGCTTATTTCCTGGTTCCTAAAAAAGTTTTATAACCAAACGGTAGGACTTTTAGCAGGGTTTATGATTGGGTCTTTGTATAAAATATGGCCATGGAAAATTACCTTGACCTATATCACAAAAAGTTCCGGGGAGCAAGTGCCTGCTATTCAGCAGAATATTCTTCCTACACAGTACTTTAGCAAAGTAGGTGAAGATCCACATTTGTTATCTGCTTTGTTCTTTTTTGCGCTGGGCATTATTATCGTCGTCACATTAGAAAAAGTCGCCAATTATCTGAAAGAATCTAAAAAATATGCCTGATATTCAATTAGGACTAATAGGTAAAACCCTCAAGCATTCCTTCTCTAAAAAATACTTTTCGGAGAAATTTTCAAAGGAAAATATTCAGGGGGTAGCATATGATTTGTTTGAATTACCTACTATTGAAGAAGTAGAAAAGCTATTTAAAATCGAGCATTTAAAAGGGTTCAATATCACTATACCTTATAAAGAAGATATATTTCCATACTTAGATTCGCTAGATCATAGTGCTGAAAAAATTGGCGCTGTGAATGTGGTGAAAATCAATGACGATGGGTCGAAAACAGGCTACAATTCAGATTATTATGGTTTTAAAACTTCCCTGGAAAATTGGGCTCCTATTGATCAAATCTCCAGCGCATTAATTCTGGGCACTGGCGGGGCATCTAAGGCCATTAAGGTAGCGCTGGATGACCTCGGTATTAAATTCAATATTATATCAAGAGATAAGACAAAAGGCGATCTGTCATACAGTGAATTGATGCAAAATGAATTAATGATTACGGAGTATCAGTTAATCATTAATTGTACGCCATTAGGCACTTTTCCCGATATTGATTCGAAACCTTCAATTCCTTACCAAGCCCTGTCAAATCATCACTATCTGTACGATTTGGTTTATAATCCGGAAGAAACCGCATTTATGAAAGCAGGCTTAGAGCATGGAGCCAAGGTGAAAAACGGTTTAGAAATGTTAATCCTCCAGGCTGAAAAATCCTGGGAAATATGGAATGTTTAGATATTTACAACGTCATTTTTAAACCGCTCTATCAATTTTTTTTCATTAGCATCAAGTCCATCTGAAGATTCCGCCACTTTGGTTATTATGTTTAAAAACTTATTTCGTAAGTCCTCGGAAAAATCACTTCTATTTGTTCTGATGGCGAAAATGGCAAATTGATAGCATTGCTCAATATTTTTACGCTCCTGTGTTTCCAGTAATTTAAATCGATTGATTGCCCACCAGGAATCATTCTTAAATTCTTGCTCTATCAGGTTAATAAAAACTTCCTTTTCTTCTGGTTGCATTTCACCATCAGCCAAAGAAATAGAATAAGCCAGCTCAGCGAGAGCTTGAAAAAGTATTTGGTTAGTCATTAATAAAATAATTGCGATCGGTGACATTAAATTAACGTATTTATTTGTCAACCTCTTAAAATTTTATGTAATCGATCATATATTTATTTGATCAATAAAAAAACCAACGATGGAATTCAAACTTACAAGTGAATATGTGCCAACCGGAGATCAGCCTATGGCTATTGATCAACTAGAAAATGGCCTTCGGTCCGGAGAACCGTCTCAGGTTTTGCTGGGTGTAACCGGTTCGGGGAAAACCTTTACCATGGCCAATGTGATCAACCGATTAAACCGGCCCACACTTGTTTTGAGTCACAATAAAACCCTTGCTGCTCAGCTTTATGGTGAGTTAAAGCAATTTTTTCCGGAGAATGCTGTAGAATATTTTATTTCATACTATGATTACTACCAGCCAGAAGCCTACATTCCTACTTCAAATGTTTATATAGAAAAAGACCTATCGATCAATGATGAAATTGAAAAGCTTAGGTTAAGTGCTACTTCACAATTATTGACAGGAAGGCAGGATATCATTGTAGTAGCATCGGTTTCTTGCATTTATGGCATTGGCAACCCGGAAGAATTCGGGAAAAATGTGGTGAGGATTCAGGAAGGTGATATCCTATCGAGAAATATTTTTCTTCATAGCTTGGTAGATATTTTATACAGCAGGACATCTGCAGATTTCAGAAGAGGGAATTTTAGGGTACAAGGGGATACGGTAGATGTTTTCCTGGCGTATGCCGACTTTGCCATCAGGGTGATTTTTTGGGGGGATGAAATTGAGGCCATTCAGCGAATTGATCCGATAGATGGTAAGAAAATTAGCGATGAACGGATTGTAACCATATATCCCGCCAACCTATTTGTGACAAGCAAAGACATGATTCATCAGGCCATTCATGAAATTCAGGATGATTTGATGGATCAGGTACATCTTTTTGAAAAAGAAAAAAGATTTATTGAAGCCAAGCGGGTGAAAGAAAGGACTGAGTTTGACCTTGAAATGATTCGGGAATTAGGCTATTGCAGTGGTATTGAAAATTACTCTCGATATTTTGATAGACGAAATATTGGTGCACGACCTTTCTGTTTATTGGATTATTTTCCAGACAATTATCTGATGATCATTGACGAGAGCCATGTGACGGTTCCTCAAGTGCGAGCTATGTGGGGAGGTGACCGATCGAGAAAGGTGAACCTGGTGGATTATGGGTTTAGATTGCCATCTGCTTTAGACAACCGCCCGCTTACCTTTAATGAGTTTGAACAGATGATTAACCAGGTGGTGTATGTAAGCGCCACACCAGGAGATTATGAATTAAGAAAATCGGAAGGGGTAATTGTAGAGCAATTGATCAGACCAACTGGCTTACTCGACCCTGAAATTGAAGTTCGACCAAGTCTTAATCAAATTGATGATCTTCTTGAAGAGATAGATGAAACGGTTAAAATAGGTGATCGAATATTGGTGACAACACTAACTAAGAGGATGGCAGAGGAGTTGACCAAATACCTGGAAAAGGCAGGAGTAAAATGCCGATATATTCATTCTGAAGTGAAAACTTTAGACCGGGTAGAGATTTTACGTGAACTACGGCTTGGGGTTTTTGATGTGTTAGTTGGGGTAAACCTATTACGAGAAGGACTGGATCTTCCCGAAGTCTCTCTGGTGGCCATATTAGATGCTGATAAAGAAGGTTTTTTGAGAAACCAACGCTCTCTTGTCCAGACGATTGGCCGGGCAGCACGTAATGACCGTGGCAAGGTAATCATGTACGCTGATAAAATTACGGATTCTATGCAGATTGCCATTGAAGAGACCAATAGAAGAAGGGCAATACAGCAAGAATATAATCAAAAGCATGGCATCACACCGCTTACTGTTCAAAAATCGAAAGAATCCATATTAGGCCAAACCAAAGTGGCTGACAAGAAAAAAGCATCTGCTAAATATTATATCGAAGAAGAAGCCACCATTGCTGCAGATCCTGTGGTGCAATACATGCCGAAGGATGAATTGAAGAAAATGATTGATAAGACGAAAAAGAATATGGAAAAAGCGGCAAAAGATCTTGATTTCATGGAAGCCGCCCGACTTAGGGATGAAATGATGGAATTAGAAAAGCTTATGAAGGAAAACAAATAATAAATTCATGCAAAAAAAGAGGCTCTTTCGAGCCTCTCTTAATTTTCAGATATGTGCATGCTTTTTATTTTGCAGCTGCAAATCTCTTTTCTACCTCTCCCCAGTTAACAACATTCCAAAATGCAGAAATGTAATCTGGTCTTCGGTTTTGATAGTTTAAGTAGTAAGCGTGTTCCCAAACATCTAAACCTAGTATTGGTGTCCCTTTCACCTCTGCCAAATCCATTAAGGGGTTATCCTGATTTGGTGTAGATGAAACAAACAATTCACCACTTGCGTCAACAGACAACCATGCCCAACCTGATCCAAATCTTGTTGCTGCTGCATTAGCAAATTCAGTTTTGAAATCATCAAAGGTTCCGAATTTACTTTCGATCGCTGCTAACAACTCACCACCTGGAGTTCCTCCTCCATTGGGTGCAAGAATTGTCCAAAATAATGAATGATTATAGTGTCCACCACCATTATTTCTAACTGCCGGAGAATAAGATCCTACATTTGCATTGATCTCATCCAAAGATTTGTTTGCAGCATCTGTACCTTCTACAGCACCATTCAATTTTGTCACATATGCATTGTGGTGTTTTGTATGGTGAATATTCATGGTACGAGCATCGATATGAGGCTCTAACGCATTTTCATCGTAGGGTAATGCTGGTAATTCAAAAGCCATAATTATGAATCATTTAAATGGTTAACAATATAGTTTATAATTAAGTGTTTCTTAGTTTAGCGAAAAAGCGGCTCAAAAGTTCTGTACTTTCTTTTGCTAACAAGCCACCATGTACATTTGTTTTTGGATGATGGGCATTGTTAGTTGTTAAAGTAAACCCTTTCTTTTTATCAGATGCGCCGTACACCACTTTTCCCAATTGTGCCCAATAGGTTGCCCCAATACACATGGCACAAGGCTCAAGTGTAACATATAATGTGCATTCCTGCAAATATTTATTTCCTATAAAATTAGTTGCTGATGTAATGGCCAGCATTTCAGCATGTGCAGTAGGATCATTGAGCATCTCTACCTGATTATGAGCTTTAGCAATTATTTTTTTATCATGCACCACAATTGCTCCAATCGGGATTTCTTCACTTTCAAAAGCGAGCTCAGCTTGTTTCAATGCCTCCATCATAAAATACTCCTCCGAAAAAACTGAATATGGGTTTCTCATTTTCTAATTTATAACTGCCCTATCCATTATTTCACGAGCTATGTTATCCCATTCCTGCTGACGTCGTGCAGGGCATGTGAAGTTTAGCAATACAGTATTATTGTTTTTTAAAATGGTATATCTGATAAGTGTGTAACTTTTAATATCTCCTTTCTGTATAATCGCAGACTCATCGTCTCTTACAGTAGAGATAAATTCAAATTCCGCATATTTACGACCATTCACCTCTACCACCTCATCTTTAATGAAATTCACCTCGTCGTATAAACTCAGCAATGTTGAGCGATAAAAGCTGCGTAATATTTCCACATCTTTTTCTGCCCAGAGGGAATAGGACATATTGACTGAAAAATCAATTTCATTATGTGTATCTGTATAAAACGCTAATGGCTTTCGGGGGGAATGCAACCTCCTGTTTATTTCTTCCTGTTCTAACGAATGAAAATCCGAAGGAACAAAAATCGTAATGTCGTCTGTTAATTTAACCTTAACATAATCATCCCCGACAAAACCAAAAAAAAGTGCGCAGACTAATAATAATGGTAATTTTCGCATGAATAGAACTAATTAAAATCTGAGATTGTGTCTTTTATTATTTGACAACTTTCTAACAATTGATCCCGGTTGATAACCAAAGGCGGTGCAAATCTAATAATATTACCATGAGTAGGCTTAGCCAAAAGTCCATTTTCTTTTAATTTCAAACATATTTCCCATGCTGATTGCCCGTCTGGATCTTCGTTGATTTCTATGGCATTGAGCAATCCCTTACCTCTCACTTCTTTTACGAGTGTATTTTCTTCCAACGACTCATTTAATTCTTTTCGAAACAACATTCCCAACTCAAATGCATTTTCGGCTAATTTTTCATCTTCTACTACCTCTAAAGCCGCAATTACCACACTACTCGCTACCGGATTGCCACCAAATGTTGATCCATGCTCTCCTGGCTTTAAATGCATCATCA
>JBNLGO010000064.1:0-19823 GCA_050306095.1 Cyclobacteriaceae bacterium | reverse complement strand
CAAATTCCAACAGGCCAAAATAAAAACAATAAAAAGTACGCTAAATATTGTTGAAAATTTGCCTCTCTTCCAATTTCGATACTACGAAGTGCTTTACTAGGAAATATCATAAACTGAATCAAAGCATAGAGCATATAAATAATCCAAAGTAGTCCTAATATTCCATTGCTATTAAAATTACCATTAAAAAATACAATGAGTACCAAATAAGATATTATTAATCCAAATGAATTAATAATAAACATTGTATTTGTAATGCCTGTTTTATAAGGGGCCCGATTAGATAATTCTAAACCGGTTGATAAATACCATAGAAAGTAAATTATCAAACCTATAGTATTGATAATTATGGTTAAATATTCATTACCGAAAATTGTAAAATTGGTACAAATTGATGCTGGTACTAGTATTATAAATATTTGCCAGTGCTTTAATTGAAGTATAAAGTTCATAGCATATTTCAAAAAATAATTAAGCTAATACATTTTAATACTCCGCATCAAACACCTTGACTTCCACCCAAAATTCTTTGCATTCATTAATGAATTTTTGATGGATAGGGTGTTGCTGATAGCGATCATGCTGGGCCACATCTTCAAAAACAGTAGAGAGCGCATAGGCATATTTCGTATCCACTACCGGCCGGGGAGCGGTTTTTCCTGGTACACCTACAAAACCTTCCACTAATTCATCTATATCAACTAAGGTGTTGATGCCTTTTTCAAAAGTCTCTATTTGCGCTTCGGTAAGGTCTTCTTTTAGGTAAAAATATACGTTGTGTTGTAGCATTTCTAAATTGGATAAAAAGTTTAATTCTTGGTTCCCAGTAATATGGCAGCACCAAATACACCGGCACTGTCACCTAATTCAGGTTTCAAAAATACCGTGTCCAATCGATTATTAAAAACATATTTCTTTGTTCTTTCAACACCTTCCGTATAAAGCTCTTTGATATTACCGACACCTCCACCCAAAACAATGGCGTCAGGATCAATGATGTTTATTATGACAGATATTCCTTTTCCAAATTGTTCTAGTAATCGGTCGATGGTCTGCCCGGCATTAGGGTCTGTATCCTTATTTTGATAAATATCCTTGAGGGAAGCTATTTTTCCAGTAAGGCTTTTATAATATCTCTGTAGTCCTGTTCCGCTAATAATAGTTTCTACACATCCTGATTTACCACAGTAGCAAGGTCCACCACTTTCATCCAAAAAATTGTGGCCCCACTCACCACCAATGCCTTGTCTGCCGGAAATGATTTCACCATTTATTACTAATCCACCTCCAGCGCCGGTACCCATGATCACACCAAAAACAACTTTGGCATCCGGCATTTTGCTTTTTACTGCACCCATGCGGGTTTCAGCTAATGCAAAACAGTTGGCGTCATTAGCAATAATAATTGGGAGGTCAGTAAGCTCTTCCAGGTCTTTTTTAAAAGGCATTCCATTCAGACAGGTAGTATTACTGTTTTTTAATGTTTGTAGAATAGGATCTAGGGTGCCAGGAGTACCAATTCCAAAACCTTCACTACATTTTAACCCTGATTCATTCTCTAGCAGGCTAATTAATTTTTTAATCTGCTGGAGAATATGAGGATACCCATGTTCTTGTTCTGTGGGTATCCTCATTCGGGTTAGTACCTTATAATTTGATTTTTGAAGAATTACGCCTTCAATCTTTGTTCCACCCAGGTCAATTCCCCATAGGTGATCGCTCATCGTTGCAGTCATTACTGTTTACTTCATTAGTCATTCAATTTTACACCTTATTTTTTCTTTTTAAAAAGGTTGTTGATGACTTTATCTGCTTCTTCCTTGGCTTTATCTACGGTTTCTCCTCCTTCTTCACCTAATTGCTTTTCGGCTTCTTCTTTGAGCTTGTCAGTTTGTTCTTCGGCTATTTTTTCCGCTTCCTGTTGCACTTCTTCTTTTTGCTCTTCTACCTTCTGCTCTACTTTCTCCTGCGCTTCCTCCTTCACTTTGGCCACTTCTTCCTTGGCAGTTTCTTCAGCAACTGATTTTACTTCGCCTTCACCATAGTCAATACTTGAAATTTTGATTTTCGGATCAAGGAATGTACCTCCTACACCAAAAGTTATATCAGCGTTTGAAGAAGTCACTTGTTTACCAACTTGTTTTGAAATAAACGAATTCAAAGCCTGCCCGGCTTGTCCTGTCTCCACATTAGTTTTGATCTTGTAATCAAGGCTTTGATCCAAACCGATACTACCTTCAATATTTGCTTTGTTTTTACCCAGATCTACTTCAAATGGCTTAACCCTTGCTCTTCCATTGCTGATATCGGCACTCATGATGACATCCTTTAAGGAGAAATTTTCATCAGCAATTTGAGTTTTGGTAAGGCTGTTTATTCCTGCTACTAATTTTGAGTTTTTCACAGCTGCTTGTGCAATTTTTATCAATCCACCGCCTGATACCGTAGCTAAATCTGGCATCATATCTTGCTGCAACAAACCACTCATTTTAAAATCAGTATTAAAATTACCATCCATAGCCTGGGCAAAGGGAGCAAATGTTTTTACAACTTCAAAAGCTGCAAAGGACTGTGGAATGGAGAGGTCTTTTATTGCTAATAAATAATCAAATGCTGGTTTGTTTGGATTGCCTGTATCGTACGTTCCATTCATTACAATTCTACCATTGAACAAGCCAAATCCAAGGTCGTCCATGAGGACTTTTCCATCTCTCACGATGATTGCTCCAGATGCGTCATTAAGCTGAAGGTTATCGTAATAGATTTTTTTAATATTAGAGGCAAATACGAAATCAATGTCTTTAGGAATTTCTATCACCTCCATAGGAATGGTGTCTTCCTCCACCGCTTCTTCCGTTTCTTCGCCAGTCATAAATTCGTTTACATCAATACGATTGGATGTCAGGTTCATATTTCCTTTCAGTAAGGCATTTTCTTTAAACACATAATCCATATAATTGGAAATAGCTCCCTTAATTTTGAAATCGCTACTACCAGATTGTGCATCAAATTTATCAACAGTGATATTGCTTGGGTTAAATTGAACCAACGTGTTATTGATAATAAAATCGTTAGGAAGATCGACACTTTTATAGACAAAGTTATTAAGTTCGGCACTTCCGCTAGTGGGTAGTTGATCGTAACGTTCCGCTTCGACATCAGAATATTTCCCTTTAGTAGAGAGATTTGCCAATAGTTTGCCAGAATAACTCATGCCCTCCATTGGATAATATTCATTGATAACTGCAAGGTCTAAACCTCCATTAGCTTTTAAGTCCCAGGTGTAATCCACCAAATCATTGAAAGTAAGCTGGGCAGTAAATTGATCTTCTCCCATTTTTACAGCAAAGTCTTTAACGGTTAAAATAAAATCATCCATTTTTCCTGATTTGCATTCCATTGAAGAAGTAAAATTCATGTTCTCTAGTGCCTGTGGAAAATCAGCATATTTGAAATATCCGTTTTGCATACCCATGCTACCGGTTATTGATGGTATTGTCTGTTGAATAGAATCGTAAACACCGCTAGCTTGTAAATTAATATTAAATACTCCACTCATGTCGAGACCTTCCATTGGAAACATTTCACTTAGTTCACCCAGGTTCAAATTGGCTTTAACGTCAGCATTCATGTCATAATTGACCAGGTTTTTCACCAGCAGCTTCATATCTACAGGGTTTTGTCCAAAATCCAAATGAAACTGTTTGATATCAATGACGGTATTGTCAATATTTCCGTCTGCACATTCTACCAACATATCCATGTTGATGTTGGATAGTGCGGAGGGTAAGTCTGGATATTGAATTAAACCATTGGCAGCTTGAAGGGAAAGATTGAAGGCAGGCATAGAAGTGTCATTCATAATGCCTCTTACAAAACCTTCAAAAGAAAGTTCCCCTTCCGCTTTTATATCTTCATAACCTTCTGTAAAAGCAGAAGGGACTAGTGAATATAAGCTTTTAATAGAGGTGTTTTTCGATGCATAGGATATGTCCATTTCCATATCATCACCTGGCATGGCAAAATACCCATCAAAGGCTAGTGGGAAATCATTCAACTTAATGCTATTGTCTTTAAAGGTGAACTTCATATTTGGCAGATCCATATTTAGAGTTAAATCTGCGGTTAGCTGTTGTCCACTTAAATAGGTGACTCCATCGAAAGTTGTCTTGATCGAATTGATATGACTTTGGGTAGTCATGTCAAATACGTCCAGGGTAAAATCACCACTACCTTCATGGTCAAGACCTTCAAGTTTTAATAAGAATGGAAGTGTCCGATCGTCGTAAGTGATATTTGAGTTGGAAATTTTCCAGCTGTCGATGGTGATGCTCATATCACTGGAGCCTTCTTCTTCCACAGTCACAGTGTCTTCAGATGGCATGGCGATATCGTAATTAGCCGTACCATCTTCTAATACAATTACATTTATGTCAGCATTTTCAAGGTTTATAGATTTGATCGTTGGTTTATCACCGAAAAGACTAAAGAGCCCAACAGTGATATCAAATTGATCAACAGAAACCAGTGTGTCTCTTAAGAATACATCTTTTCCTACAACGCCAAAATCAGCTAACTCAACGGTAGGGTTAGGAAAGTGCTTGAAAAGTGTGAGGCCAAATTTGTCAACATCAAAATAAACATTGGCATTTACATTTTCAGCGATAGCTTCATCAATTGCTACCTTTACATCATCCTTGTAAACAGCAGGTAGTATAAAAGCAGCGGCAAGAATGATTACGACGATTCCAGCAAGTATTATCAGGAGTTTCTTCATGTTTAGTTTGGTTTGTATCAGAAACAAAAATAGAATTTAACTCCAGATAAAATGGATGAAAAACGGCAATAATATCACATTGCCGCTGGTAATTCAGGAATTCATCGTACCGATTTTACAATCCGTATTGATCAATTAAATATACTAAGGACGCCATTGAAGCACAGCCCAATTCCAATTCTCTTCGGTTAACTATCTCAAATTTATCCATTGCGGAATGATGCATTTCGAAATATCGCTGGGTACTTACGTCAAGCCCGATTAAAGGAACTCCCTGTAATTTTAGCGGGCCAATATCAGCCCCACCATATCCTTTTTTAAATTTGAAAAGATCATAGGGCTTAAACAGGGGAGCCCAGTTTTGAATTTCGCTGATGATTTTTTCATTCCCATCAATTTGGAATCCTTGTGGTAAAAACCCACCACTATCTGACTCCAGGGCGGCAATATGTTTTTCGCCTTTTCTTTCAGCTACACGTGCATATTCCTCACCTCCAGCGAGGCCATTTTCTTCATTAATAAATAAGACAACTCTGATGGTCTTTTTTGGCGTATAATTTTCTTTGATTAATCGAATACTTTCTATTGAATGGATGGTTCCAGCTCCGTCATCGTGTGCGCCTTCAGCTAAATCCCAACTGTCTAAATGACCTCCAAGAACAATAATTTCTTCTGGAGATTCACTTCCATTTATTTGTCCTATTACGTTGTGCGAGGGCACTTTACCGATCATATGACTAAATGTTCGGAAGTAAAATTCCAATCCTGGCTCCTCTTTTATTTTTTTGCTAAGTAACTCAGCATCCAAAGTTGAGATAGCTATGGCAGGAATTTTTCTTACATTTAAACCATAATCTTGAGTGCCTGTGTGAGGATGATCATCAAGAGATGGGTTCAATGATCGAACCACTGCCCCAATGGCACCTTTTTTACTAGCTTCCCTTGGCCCTTTAAAACGGATAGCTCCCGCTTTGCTATACATATCCTCAGGTGAAATGAGAGACAAATCCATCTTTTCATTGATGAAAACTATCTTCCCTTCGACTTCTTCATCACTTCGGGATTTAAGATCTTCAAGGGAAGCTACTTCAATTATTTCTCCTTTAACACCCTTTTTACCAGATCCTTCAGAATTACCTAAGGCGGTGACATTTACTTTTATTTTCCCTGTTTTACTTAATATTTTAGCGCTCTCTGCGGCACCTCTTTCCCATTTAGAAACTGTTACTGGTTGAAGCCAGACACTATCAAGACCGTAGGATTCCAGTAACTTTTTTGCCCATTGGATGGCTTTTTCGGAATTTTCAGAGCCCGAGAGTCGAGGGCCAATTTCTTTACATAGATAGCGTAGATTTTCATAGCTTTCCCCTTTGGAGAGGGCTTCTGTATATATTTTTTTAATAAAAACAGAGTCGCTTTGAGCAATGGAATTATTAATGGTAGTAAAACACACTACCGTTAGGCAAAAGGTTAAAAGGTATTTGTTCATGTTAATAAATTAATCAACTAAAAAAGCATCTTCCATAAAATACATGAGATGGTCAGGGTCATCCACATTTAATTTTAGTTTTCCTTTAATGGTAATTTTATCTTCGGTAAAATCTATTTCTTCCTTTGAATAAACCTCAATAACGGTTTCGGGACCTGCTGCCCCACAAAAAAAACACATGTTGAAAGGATAGGCAGAAAGGACAAAATATTTATGTCCGGTAAATTCTTTCAAAGGCACCATGTACCCTTTTAAAGCTATCACCTTTCCATCAATTGCTTTCGCTTTTTCTCCAAATTCAGGATACTCAATTTCATATTTTCCGGAGGGATCTGACTTTATTTTAATCTCCACATCAGCCATATGCTTCCAGTAATTGATGTCTTGGCTAAAAGAAGAAATGGTAACTAAGAAAAATGAAAAAGCGAATAGTGATACCCTCAATTTGATTAAAGTCTGAATGATAATTAAATTTTATACTATCTATTAAGTGTTAAAGTTACAAGTTTATAATTATTTTAGTTCAACTACTTAAAACAGCTTGAATGGTAATTTTTAGAGCTTTGTATTTTTTGAAAGTATGATTTGTATCCATGTAATAACGTTTTCTAAAATCATATAAAGACAATTTGCGGGACGTGGATAAAAAGTACAGATTGGTTAATAGTTCTTAAAGTAAGGGATGGATTCTTTGAATATATCATATGAAAACTTCGCTACATTGGCTGATAATGGCAGAGCCAAGAAATAAAAATAGAGAGCATATTTATAGTTTAAATGGTATTTAAAATAAAGAGGGCCAATTAAAGAGCCGAAAGCAATTAGGAATCCAATAGTGACGATAAAGTAAACAAGAATCTGAGCGGGGTAGTAATACCAGCTTTTCTTAAATGCCAAATTGTTCTTTTTAAATGTTTCAAAGTTTTTGTGAGCGTTTTCTTTCGCTCTTTCTTGTGCTGTTTTATAAAAGGCTTGTTCAAAGTCAAAATCGAAATAATCTTCGAAATTTTGTTCGATAGGTTTATCAGGGTAATTCAAAAGCATCTCATAGGCTTCTGAAATTTCAATAAACTTTGCTTTTGAGTCTGGTAAATTGCTTATATCAGGATGATATTTTTTAGCCAACTCACGATAAGCCCTTTTTATTTCTTTTTCAGAAGCGTTATTAGGTAAGTTTAATGTTTTTAAATATTCGTTTCTCATTATAAACCCAATTACCCCTTTTCCACCTTGGCAATTTTAGGGATAAGGTATTTTCTTCCTGATGATAAGTGATGACATACTACCCTTGTTCGGCGGCTTTCCAGTTTTTTAAAAGTATTTCCTTTGAATAAAAATTCCTCCCCATGGTCAATGTCTTCAAGCAGTAGCTGATCTTCATAATTCGTATCATACTTTCTCAGTGCTTTCACAAGCCTAGGATCTGACTGGGAGCTTGCTTTGGGATTGCTCATATGTTTTTGCAGCACGAGCAATAATTCATCCGGGAAAACTAATGAATTAAGTACTGGAGAAATGGTCTCTTTAAAGGCGTTTTTCCACTCTTTACCATGCGGATCTACCCGTCTCCCGTATTTTTCTGTGGTAAGTAGATGGGCAAATTCATGAAGATAGGTGATTAAAAAATTGTATTGATTGAGATTGTAATTGACAGAAATGGTATGTTCTTTTCTTACCGGATCATAGCGATAATCTCCTAGTTTTGTTTGCCGCTTTTTTGTAATTCGAAAATGAAAAGGATGAGCCACCCAAAGATCAAAGCAATAATGAACCGCATTTTCCGGAATGTAATTCGGGAGTATCTCGTAAAACTTGTTTTTTGATGCGGCCGTTAGTCGGATCATTTTTCTCTAAACACTACTTTGATAGGAACACCCTGGAAATTAAAATGGCTTCTAATTTTGTTTTCTAAAAATCGTCGATACGGTTCTTTAATATGTGATGGATGATTGCAGAAAAAAGCAAACATTGGAGTTCTGGTTGGCAACTGAGTGACATATTTAATTTTGATGTATTTTCCGCGGTATGCAGGTGGTTTATATCGCTCAATTTCCTCTAACATTTTATCATTCAATTCCGAAGTTGGAACTTTTCTATACCGATTTTCATACACATCAATGGCTGTCTCAATGGCTTTAAAAATCCGTTGTTTCTTAGGAATGGAAGTAAATAAAATTGGAATAAATGATAATGGACCTAATTTTTCACGAATCTCTTCTTCAAATTTTTTGGAGGTTTTAGTGTCTTTCTCTATCAAATCCCACTTATTCACCATAAGCATTAACCCCTTTTTATAGCGATGGGCTAGCGTGATAAGGTTCATGTCCTGCGATTCCAAACCATTTTGGGCATCAATCATAATAATGATAACATCACTGTTTTGCAAAGCTTTGATAGAACGAACAACCGAGTAAAACTCAATATCGTCATGAACCTTGGATTTCTTTCGTACCCCTGCGGTGTCTATCAATAGGAAGTCCTTGCCAAACATATTGTACCTCGTATTGATCGCATCTCGGGTAGTTCCGGCAATATCAGTGACGATACTCCTTTCTTGTCCGAGTAGTACATTGAGGAAGGAACTTTTACCCACATTAGGTCTTCCCATGATGGCAATCTTTGGAAGTCCTGCTTCAGGATCTTCATGCTCTTCTTCAAATTGATCTACTATTTTGTCAAGTAATTCCCCGGTACCACTACCATTGATAGATGAAACAGGAAAAATTTCTTCAAATCCTAAGGAGTAAAATTCGCCGATTAAAAAGGATCGCTGGGCATTGTCAGCTTTATTAGCAACTACATAAACCGGTTTTTTGATAGTACGGAGTACGTTTGCAAAATCTTTGTCCAAGGCATGCATTCCTTCGGCCACATCTACCATAAATACTACAACGCTCGCTTCTTCCAAAGCGGAAATTACCTGCTTCCGTATTTCACCTTCAAAAATATCATCTGATCCATGTACATATCCACCAGTATCAATTACAGTGAAATTTTTACCATTCCACTCGCCTAAACCGTAGTGCCTGTCACGGGTAACACCGCTTTCATTATCCATGATCGCTTTCCGCTGTTCTACCAACCGATTAAAAAGCGTTGATTTACCTACATTAGGCCTTCCCACTATTGCCACTATATTTGCCATGCTATCCGAATGAAATGAATTATTCTGCAAAAATAATAAGAAGGTTAAGATTACACCTTTTTATTACTGTTTTTAATTTTAATTGGGTCTTGATGAAGTAATTGTGTCAGTAATTCATATAAAACCGGGTGTTTCTCCTTAAATGCTTCTGGTTTTTCAAAGAAGTTCTCAACAGCTACCGCAAAAAACTCATCACGGTTAGTGGCCGCGTAGTCTCTGAAAAAACCATTACCACCATTTTGAATATACTCGATGGTTTTATCAGCTTCTTTCCGCCAACTGTTTAAAAGGGGTTTGCTGAAAAAACCATACTCTCCATTGTTAATTTCATTTTCCAGTCGCAGGGCATGGGCCATTTCATGCAGACCAAGATTTCTACCATCTTTGTCATTCATATATCCTCGTGCGAAATTCTTCCAGGAAAGCACGATGATTCCACCATGTAAATTTACCTCTCCCTGATGGTACCTTCTGAAAATAACGGAATAATAATCGTCAGGGTAAATCAGGATTTTGCTAAAGTGTTTTAAATAAATTCTTGGTAGTCCAAAAGTTAGCTGGATGGCGCTAGCAGCAATGATGGCTTTGATTTCATCCGGAATATCCTTAAAGTTTCTGGGAACAAATTGTTTCAGGTCAATGAACCTTTGCACACGTTGTTCAAATATTTTTTTGTATTTCGGATTAAGATTTTTGTAATAGGTAAAATGCTCTGTTAAAGCCTTTTTGTAAGAAGATTGTAAAGGTTTAAAATGAAGGTAAGAAGTAGCCGTTTCGCCAAAAATGTATTTAAGTACATTAAAGATGATGGAAAAAACATTGGCAAACACAAGGATGACTACTGCGATAACAAAAAGTGAAAAAATGTAATTCAAGGCGAAAAAAATAATTTAAATCCGTATCAAATATAGTTAATTCATTTCCTGAATTCTCTGTTTCCCATAAAAATGAGTATGGTCGGAACAATATCTTTTGTTCTCATTGTTAGATAATTAAAAAATTATAAGTCAGTTCCAATCATATTTTATAATTTTGCGCCGCGAAATATTGGAGACAGTATTAAAGTCGCAAAATTTAATTTATCAGCAATTTTTAACATTTAATTTCAAAAAAACAGATCTATGGAAAATGTACTTTCTAACAGGATCAACGCGCTGGAAGAATCTGCTACCATTGCAATGGCGCAGAAAGCACGTGAGCTAAAATCTCAGGGCATCGATGTAATTAGCCTTAGTCTTGGCGAGCCCGACTTTAAGACACCTGAACATATTCAAAAAGCGGCCAAAGATGCCATTGACTCAGGAAAATATTTTTCTTATCCACCTGTACCAGGGTTTCCTGAGTTAAGGGAAGGAATTGCTGATAAATTAAAGAAGGAAAATAAGATAGACTGTAAACCTGAGAATATTGTCGTTTCAAATGGAGCGAAGCATTCACTGGCAAATATTTTCATGGCAATGATCAACCCTGGTGATGAGGTAATTGTGTATGCACCATATTGGGTTTCATATGTAGAGCTAATCAAACTGGCTGAAGGGGTGCCTGTAATTATTGAAGGAACAATCGAGCAGGATTTTAAAGCACCAGTTGAGGAATTAAAAAAGGCAATTACCCCAAAGACAAAAGCAATCATTTATTCTTCACCATCAAACCCAACAGGTTCTGTGTTTTCAAAAGAAGAATTACAGGAAATCGCTGATGTGGTATTGCAGCATGAAGATATTTATGTGATCTCTGATGAAATTTATGAGTACATCAATTTTGTGGGTGAGCATGTGAGTATTGCCGCAATTCCAGGTATGTTGGATAGGACGATTGTAGTCAACGGATTTTCAAAAGGATATGCCATGACAGGATGGAGGGTAGGATATATCTGTGCTCCACTTTGGTTAGCGAAAGCTTGTAATAAAATGCAGGGTCAGTTTACTTCAGGAATTTGCTCTATCACCCAGCGGGCGGCTATAGAAGCAATCAATGGTGATAAAGAGCCAACTAAAGTAATGGCAGAAACTTATAAAAGAAGAAGACAATTTGTGTTAGAAGGGTTGCAAGAGATACCAGGAATAAAAACCAATAGCCCGGGAGGCGCATTTTATGTATTTCCGGATATCAGTGAATTTTTCGGTAAGTCTGATGGCGAAAACACCATCAATAATGCAAGTGAGTTAGCATTGTATATTTTAAATAATGCCCATGTGTCAGTGGTAACTGGTGAGGCATTTGGTGCGCCGGATTGTATCAGAATTTCATATGCTGCATCTGATGAAAACTTAGTTGAAGCATTGAAAAGGCTGAAAAATACATTAGCAAAGTTGAAATAAGAGATAATGAATAAAAAGCTTCAGGCGACGTTTGATAACTTTATTGACCTAAACATCTTAGTAATCGGTGATGTGATGATCGACTCCTATATATGGGGGAAAGTTGATCGAATTTCGCCTGAAGCTCCTGTTCCCATTGTCGCCATCAATGAAAGTGAACATCGATTAGGTGGCGCCGCTAACGTAGCCAGAAATATTCATTCTTTAGGAGCAACTCCGATTTTATGCTCTGTAGTCGGGAATGATATTGAAGGAAAAATTGTGATGGATTTGCTTCAAAATGAAGATATTTCTTCACAGGGAATTGTTCTAAGTAATGAACGGCAAACGACAGTCAAACGAAGAATTCTGTCAGGATCACAACAGTTACTTAGGGTTGATAGGGAAGACAAGCATAACCTCCAGGAGAAGGAGAAAAAGGAATTGTTCCGACGTATTGAAGGGCTAATGGCCCAGGTAGATGCGGTAATTTTTGAAGATTATGATAAGGGAGTAATCGATAAGGAATTGATTGCTTTGGTGACGGAGAAAGCCAAATCACGACAAATTCCGGTTGTTGTTGACCCTAAAAAGCGAAATTTTAATGACTATAAAAATGTCACATTATTTAAGCCGAACCTTAAAGAAATAAGGGAAGGATTGGATGAGAATATTTCTCTTGACGATTTTGAAAGTTTTTCTAAAGCTATCAATGACTTTATTCGAAAAATGACTATTGAAGGGGTGTTACTTACACTTTCTGAAAGAGGAGTTTACATTCAGCACGAAGGTAAAAACCATCTTATTCCTGCCCATATTAGAGATATTGCTGACGTGTCAGGTGCTGGAGATACAGTGGTGAGTGTGGCGGCACTTTGCATGGCCTTAGGTCTTCCATCAAAAATAGTTGCGGAGCTTTCAAACCTGGCTGGGGGGATTGTCTGCGAATATGTAGGAGTAGTTCCGATCAATAAACAGCAGTTGATGGATGAGGCCTTAAAGTACAAGATCTTCGGATAACCCACCTGCAACATTTTTTATTAATTTAGTGCGATACCAACAACGATAATCTTTTATTCGCACATATGCATCCTATTTTATTTCAATTTGAAACACCTGACTTTTTAACTGGTATTTTTCCTTCAACCATCAGTATATATTCTTATGGCTTTATGATAGCCATGGGTATTTTCATGGCATATTTTTACACAGCATTCCATGCTAAAAAGCAATTCGGATGGCCATACGACAAAACACAAATGATGATCGTATTGATCATAATTGCTGCGGTAGTAGGGGGGAAGGTGTTTATCGCATTTGAAGACCCAGCGAAATATTTTGGTGATCCTGCTCAATTGTTCGAAAATTTTGGAAGTGGATTTGTGTTTTATGGGTCTCTAATATTCGCTATACCTACTGTTTACTTCTATATAAAATATTATAAAGTACCTGCATTACCCATGCTGGATATCATTGCTGGTACCACTTGTGTAGTACATGCCTTTGGAAGGATGGGGTGCTTTTTTGGTGGATGTTGTTATGGTGTTCCGACAGATTCCTTTGTAGGAATGTCTTTTGAAGCAGGTATTGGTATTGCTGATCATCTTCATCCAACGCAGCTGTACAGTGTAATACTTATTTCATCCATTTTTATGTATTTAATGTATGTCAAAAAAAGGCAGGAATTTGATGGACAGTTGTTTTTAACTTACCTGATACTTTATTCAATTGGAAGGTCTGTGATTGAAGTTTTCAGAGGTGATGAGGAGCGGGGATATGTAATCGACGGTATCCTTACTAATTCTCAATTTATATCTCTCTTAATTTTTAGTACTGCATTATACTTTTACATTAAGCTTAAAAAAAGAGCGTATATAAACCAAAACAATTAAATCCTGATATTTAGTTTTTTAGGGACCACCTCAATAGTGTATTTTGATGCGCTAATGACTTCACCATCAATATGGCCTGGGATCGAGTGTTTCGAAACGACCTCTACATTTTTTGATTTACTAAATGAGATTTTCTTTGACCAACCATGTTTACCAACAAATACCCATGGAAGGATCAGTATTTTATCAATGAAGGTAAGATGGTTGAACCGGCAAGTATCTAATTCCCCATCCTCAGGATCTGCGTTTGGATTTATAATAAAGCCACCTCCAAAAGTTGATCCTTTTGTCACAGTAAGCGAAAACAAATTACATTTTATTTCCTTGTCATCATGCTGGATGCTAACAGGAAAATATGTTTTTCGAGGGAGAAGTAGGAGAACTATAGAAAGGTATGCCCACAACCCTTTTTTCTTCCCTTTTTGGGATTCCATTTTTTTAACAATCAATCCATCAAATCCAATACCTACTCCATTAAGAAAATATCGACCATTACATTTTCCCAGGTCTATGGTACGGATTTTTCCTTCAGTGACTGATTTGATTTGTTCTGATAGACTTTTTTTGGGATAAATATTTTTTACTGAGTCATTTCCAGTCCCATTATTTACGATGGAAATTGTGAAGTTAAAATGCGGTAGAGCATTAATGCACATATTGATAGTGCCATCGCCACCGATAATAACAATATCTGTAATAGTTGAATTTTCTTTTAGAAAGTTGCTAAGGTGAGATGTCCCTTTGGTAGGTTGTGTAAAGTATTCTAGAAATCGAACCTCGGATTTTTGAAGGTGTAGAGACAGTGCTTCTATTTTATATTGAAAATTGCCTTTTCCTGCTTTAGGGTTGACAACAATCAATACGTGCATTCCGGACATGTAGAGGACTAATGAATTTTAGCATCTATCCCTGCATCCAGGATAGAGTTTTTCATTGGTTCGAGTTCCTGAAAGCTACCTTTTTTCACACAACATTTTCCACGATAGTGGATAATATATGTGCATTGCTCGGCTTGGGTCATTGTATGACGGCACACTTTCACCAATGTGTTGATAACATGCTCAAAGGTATTGTGATCATCATTGTAAACCACCAGGTCGAAAAAACTCTCCGTAGTTACGTCTTCCAGCTGCTCTACTAATTCTTCTACTTCAAAATTATATTCCATACCAGAAAAAAAATTTCTTCACAAAAATAAAAAAATTAATCATTTTTAGCACTTCTAAAAAACTAAAAATGAGTCCTTTATTAATTTCCCTTATTATTTCCGGGTATTTTTTATTCTTAATTGTGGTGTCATATTTCACATCAAAAAATGCTGACACCAGTACATTTTTCACGGCTAACAGGCAGTCACCATGGTATTTAGTAGCCTTTGGGATGATTGGGGCTTCTTTGAGTGGAATAACCTTTATCTCAGTTCCAGGGGATGTCGGAAATGTAGTAAATGAAAATGGTGGTGTGGCACAGTTTGCCTATTTTCAAATGGTTTTGGGATATTTATTAGGATATCTGGTAGTAGCGAAAGTGCTTCTGCCAATATATTATAAACTAAATTTGGTAACAATTTATACCTATCTACAGGAAAGGTTTGGTAATTGGTCGTACAAAACAGGCTCATTTTTCTTTTTAATATCCCGAACAATAGGAGCAGCTTTTCGGCTTTTTTTAGTGGCAATGGTACTGCAAGTGGCTATTTTTGATGCCTGGGATATCTCCTTTGAATTTACTGTTTTTATTACCATTGCCCTGATCTGGATTTATACATTTAAAGGAGGAATAAAGACGATTGTTTGGACGGATACCCTCCAAACACTTATGATGTTATTGGCGGTAATTTTCACCATTGTTATCATTCTTCAAAAGTTAGACCTGGGTGTTGCAGATATTTTCTCAGCTGTTAAATCAAGCGGTTATTCAAAAATTTTCGTGTGGGAGGGTAATTCAAGGTTGAATTTTTTCAAACAGTTTTTTGCAGGCGCATTTATTACCATTGTAATGACAGGCCTAGATCAGGATATGATGCAAAAAAACCTGACATGCCGATCGCTTGGAGAGTCGCAAAAAAATATGTTATGGTTTAGTGTAGTACTAATATTTGCAAATTTACTTTTTCTGTCACTTGGGGCATTATTATATGTGTATGCTAATAAAAATGGAGTTGCTATCCCTGAAAACACAGATTATTTATATCCAACTTTGGCGCTTGAGCATTTCAATACTACTACTGTGATACTCTTTATGCTAGGAATTACTGCTGCTGCATATTCCAGCGCTGATTCTGCATTGACGGCATTGACCACCACTTTTTGTACAGACTTTCTTGGTTTTTCTGAAAGAACAGAAAAGGATAGAAAGAGAATTAGATTGTGGGTGCACGCAGGTTTTTCGGTGGTTTTGTTTATTGTTATTGTGGTTTCAAGGGAGTTTAATAATGATAATTTGATCACTATGCTTTTTAATGCGGCAGGATACACCTATGGCCCATTGCTTGGGTTATTTTCATTTGGTATACTTACAAAGCGAACTATTCAGGATGACGCAGCACCGTGGATATGTATCACATCCCCAATTATTTCATATATATTAAATAACAACTCTGAAGTTTGGTTTAATGGTTTTCAATTCGGTTTCAGCATACTTATAGTCAATGGAGCGATTACCTTTCTAGGGTTATTAACCATTTCAAGGTCAAAGCAAAATATTTGACATTGATAATAATGGTGTGTGGAAAACCTTATTAGAAGGAATTGTATTAGTTTTGTTAAAAAATGACGAACATATGTAATGTTTTTTGTTTTAAATAGTTAAGTATATTAGTTATTTTTGTTAATATTCATTGTTGGAAGAAAATTTAGAAAAGATATAAAGTAGTTTATTTAATTCAATAGATATGAAAGGTTTGAAATTTTTATTATTAATTGTTGTGGCAGCTAGTACATTATTTTTTGCCAATTGTGGTGGGTCTGAGGGGCCAACTGAAAAAGAAACAAAAACGAACTTATTAGTAAATAATAGCCCATGGGTAGTAAGCAGTGTGGTAGTGCCTCCAACAACTGCCACAGAAGCAGCTGAATGGTCAGCATTTACTGTTTCATTCACAAATACACAAATGAATACCAATAACCACCCAGTAGGTGCCACAGCCGTATGGCCTTCTGGTGCTTGGTCATTCACTGATAATTTAAGTGGCATAGTTAGAGCTGCAGATGGTGTGACCATGGCAGTTAATACCTTAAATGAAACTACGCTAAGCGTTACTTTTACCATTACGGGTGAAGAGCTTGGTGGAGCAAGGGTTGCTTCTCTAGATGGAGAATATACTTTTGTAATGCAAAAGCAATAAGATTTAAAATAATATACATTGGAAAGCCACCTTTAAGGTGGCTTTTTTTTTGAAAATCTAGTCATTGGACCACTTAAAGTGATCTGATGTCTTTCATTCCTGTGGGTGAATTCTCTTAATTCATGAATGTTTTATCTCCTTTCCAAAAAGTTTCTAATCAATTTGAAATAATTATCATATTCGTTTAATGGAAGCGTGTCAGAACTATCAAAGATGTCATGATAGTATTTGGTACCACCCAAAGTGTAAATAAAGAAACTTTTCACCCCTTTCTTATAAAAAAAGCAGTGGTCACTATTGCAGGCCTCTCCTCGCGCATTTACGGTTTTTAGGAAGTTGTTTTCTTCATTAATGGATGTAAGCAATTGAAATTCGTCTTCAAAAACAGCCCCATTTACTACGGTAGCTCCGTCGATTCCGGTTCCTGCTAAATCAATATTCAAAAGAAATTTGATTTTCTTGAGTGGAAATAAAGGGTTTTGAACAAAATGCTGAGAGCCTAATAACCCAGCCTCCTCACCTGAAAATGCAATAAAATATACGGTGTGCTTAATTGGATTTTCCTTAAAATAATTAGCCAGGTCGAGCATAAGCGCTACTCCTGAAGCATTATCATTGGCTCCAGGGAAATAGCAGTCATCACCCATCATTCCCAAATGGTCATAATGAGCTGTAATCACAATAGTGGAATCACTAGTGCCAGGTATTTTTCCTATGACATTCTTTGAGCGGTAATTTTCGATAAACTTATTTTCAACCTGAAAGGAAACAGTTTTAGGCATTTGCTTTATACTGTCTTTGAAAATTGTGAATACAGAACGATACCCCTCTCTATTGGAAACATACCAAGGCTGCTTATTTTTTTTATATATGAGGAGCGCTTTGGCTGGAATGTTTTCTTCAAATTTCAGGTATTGAACAAACTCCAGGTACTTTTCATTTGACTTGTCTTTTTCATCCAAAGTTGTAAGGTCAATTGACAAAACTTTGCGTTTGCTTTTTTTGACTTTTTCCAACCATTGATCTGAGGTAAAATCTTCTTTGCTTATTGTACTAATATTATAATCGCCTTCTCCGGAACATGAGAAGGGGTCAATGTGGTATTGACTTCCTTTTTTTAATAACAATCCGTCAAAGGATAAATTTAATTTACCAGGAAAGGTATTTACAGGATGGGTATACGTCTGGAAATAGGAGCCTTTAGTCGCTTCCAATCCAATTTTTTCGAACTCAGATTTTAAAAATTCAGAAGTTATAGAATCTCCTCGGTTAACATATCCCCGACCAAAAAATGAAGGGCTGGAAAGTGTATCAATTATATTTTTGGCGTAATCTCGATTTTGACTTGCTACAGGAGAGATTGTTATGATGAAAAGAAGAAAAAGAATTAGTCTCATTAAAATAGTTATTCTGATTTATAAACGTCAAAATAACTATTCGGCGGCTATTTTTATAATCTTTTTAATTTTAGCATCATCAACTGGCTTAAGGATATAGTCTTTTATTTCATCATCTGAATCGGCACGTTCTAAATCATTGGAATTTTCAGAAGAAGAAACTAAGAATATGCTGGGTTGTTTTTTCAGAGATGGTTTTATTTTTTTATACTCATTCATGAATTCCCAGCCATTCATTACAGGCATGTTGATATCTAGGAGGATAATATCCGGTAATCCGTTTTCTTCGGTATCGTTTAATAAGTTTTCAATTGCAGCTTTACCCGATTTGAAAATTGAAATATTTCTCTTCGGACCTTCAAACTCAAAATAGGTTTTGGTTATGTACTGATATATTTCATCATCATCTACAAGCCATATATTATCAATATCTCTCTTCATTGGTTAAATGTTAAAATAAAAAAAATGGTTGTGAATTAAGGAGGTATTTAGGCTTAAGATTAATTAAGGTTATATTGTTGAATAATTTACGATAATTGGAGTTAAAAACCATCATTAATTGTCGAAAAATTTAGTATTATCTGCATGAGGTAAGGAAATAATCAAAGTTAAATATTATTTGAAAATTTATGTTTAGCTGGTAGTATTTTTCTAACCATAATATTAAAAGTTCATCTAGACAATCAATTTTTTGTTGTACAATATCAGCATGACTGATGCATTTCTCATGTGGTAATTTTTGCTGACTTTCTTGAAATAAACATACGTAATAGGGGATTGTTGTACAAAAACGGGAATGGATTATTTTCAATTCGTACTGCAAAAATTAGCATGGTTAGAACTATAATATTGAAGGTGGATACTAAGAATGGTGGTTTAAAAATATATTCAATAACATTCCTTGAATGCCGTGTAGAAATAGATTTGGTTGTTATTAAATTAAAAATGATAGGGATCAACGCACTATTTGCGATAATTTATTTTGGTATCCTTTTTTAAAGGTAACCTTGATTGATGCCAAATCTTCGTTTCTCTAATTTGGGGAATGATTAACCGGTAGTCAATCTTCCTATTAAACATAACAGTCGTATAATCATGTTTTTGCATGTCGTCAGCCCAGTGGAAAAAATCACAAAATTTTCCGGGTTAAGCTAAATGTATAATAGCATTGGTTGAGGTGTTTTAATGTATAGCCTTTTGTAACTAATTCATTATGAGATTTGAATCCATCATTTCGTTAAATTTGAAACTAATTTAGGATATAATGATGTTGAGAGAGTGTAAAAAGTCTGGCTTTTGAATTATGTAAAAAATGGACTCTTTGAATTGACCGCCTTTATTGGATAGCATAATTTATATACAACAATATGGATATAAGTCTTTTTAATAATTATATTGATTATAGCTATTTAAGTCCATTCCAGGGTTATTTAAATGATTCATTCCCTCATAACAAAATGCGATGTTTTGTTCAAAG
>JBNLGO010000063.1:0-19997 GCA_050306095.1 Cyclobacteriaceae bacterium | reverse complement strand
TAAATTTTTTGGGTAAAACCTTTGGAGGAGCAACTTCAGAAGAAGCCATCGGGGTTTGGAATAGTAAGGATATTGGGATAGTGGATGAAAAGGTATTTATTGTGCATTCCTATACCACCGCAAAGATGCTCAAAGAAAATCTAAACCAAGTAGTGGAATATGTGAAGGTGATGAAGGAAAAGCTGAAGCAAGAATCGATGGCATTGGAGATCAATAAGCGACTGACTTTGATATAATAAAAAAGGGTTCACAAATCATGAACCCTTCTTGTTTATAATATGTATAAAGATTGTCTTATCTTCTTCTCCTAAATTCCGAGCATTTATTAGCATAAAGATCATTTCTAACAATTGTTAGTACTGCTTCCAGCTCATCTACTGCTGTACCAATTACAATTTCTTTGTTGGTACTTGCATCTTTTCTTTTGATTTCACCATCCCTTATCCAGGTGTAATCTTTATCACCTGAAGAGATGAAGTAAATACCACCCTGACCTTTGTTGATTTCAAACTCATCAATTTCTTTAGAGTAAGAAGCGCCTGCAGGTACGGTAGTTTTAGTCATGTAGTTTCCAGTAGAGGCTGTGAAAACCTCACAAGCACATTGACCTACATTTAACTCCTCTTCCAGATTTACAACATTGAAATTAAGGATTTTCCATCCGTCTTTATAAAATCGTAAAACGAAAGTAGTAGCTTCTACACCTTTTCTTTGTACTACATTCCCCTTTTTATATTGGTAAGAGATGTCACATACTACCACGGCTGATTTCCCCCTGAAATTAGTTTTGAGAATTTTATTAACCTTATAAGTAATGGAAAGATCCTTTTGTTGGGACATACTTGTAACGAATCCTTCAAAATCCCCATAAGTACTTCTTACAAGTCCAAAATTATCAGCAACGCTGGAATTGATAATGGTAGAAAACAGGTCTTTTGAAACCATGTTTAGAATACCCTTCGTGTCTTTTGATTTTGGCAAATTCTCATAAGCCTTTGCGAAATTGGTCACAGCTTGTTCAGCGCCCTCTTTAGTTGCTTGAGCGTTAACGATTGATGCATTAATAACAAGGGCAAATACCATCAATAGCCCAACTGAAATTTGACGTATATTCATTTTACTTTAGATTTTTCTGTTTAATTAGTTAACCAATATAAGAATGAATAGGCAAAATATGTGATTTAGGAGATTAAAAATAGCCTCCTATCATAAATTTTTCGGGCGCTTCAAATTACTTTATGTAATATTTCAGAGACATTCAACTATTTTTTATTATTGCCAATTAATGAAAAACATAACAATGGATAAAATAGATTCTTTAAACCAGGTAGCAGAATTTCATCGTACTTTTCACCATCCTATAGAGCAGGAACCTGTCATTCCTTCAGAAAAAAGATGTAAGCTGCGGGTAGAATTGATCAGCGAAGAATTAAAAGAGCTGGAGCATGCTATCGCTGATAACGACCTGGTAGAAATAGCGGATGCATTGTGTGATATCCAGTATGTTTTAAGCGGAGCTGTGTTAGAATTTGGAATGGGTGAAAAATTCAAAGCATTGTTTGATGAGGTGCAACGGTCTAATATGAGTAAATCTTGCAAGACCGAAGAAGAGGCTCAACAAACAGTTGATTATTATAAAAATGAGAAAGGTACTGATTGCTATTATAAAGAATCAGACGGTCATTTTCTTGTTTTTAGAACAGCAGATAATAAAACCCTGAAATCAATTAATTATTCTCCAGCTGATCTGAAATCCATATTAAATAGTTGATCTCAGGTATAGGTAATTAGTAACTAAAAACAACAACACTGAAAGGATCAGTCCGAACATGAAAATGTTAAAGGCTGTTCGTAGGAATCGATACTTTTTACCAAGTACCTTTCCATTGAAATATATGTCGTCAATTAAAGAGGAGTATAGGTATTTAGAGTCTTTCATGGTCTCTTGCATACCCATCTGATAGTCTTCACGGGTCATTTTGTAAAAATTCCCAAAGAATAGAAGGTTTACTTTTCGGTTTTTAATATCCTCTTTGGTAAATCGTCCTTTGGTTACATTTGGCCGGGTGGCAAGAATGCTAAATACAATGGTAACCATATTAACGGCCACAGTAAAGGAAGTGGGAAGTATGAGATGGGTATGTGTGTCAAGCTTACTAAAAAGAGAACCGATCAGGATAGATATAATGATGGCATTTACCGAAATAAGAATATTGGCTTTATTATCGGCCATAGAACTGAGGTCGATATGATTTCTGCTGGTAACACGAAACATGGTTTCGATCCCACGGTCAGGTCGGGCACCGGCTTTTTTAAGTTTCTTCTTGAGCTCCTTTAACTCTTCCTTATCAATGCCCATCTCGTTGATCAACGTAAGCTCCCGATCTTTTTCAATCTTTTTGATCAGCTTCTCCTGTTTCTTAATGTTTTTTCTTTTGAGCGGTTCTAATTCATTTTTACCATAAGTAGTATGAAAAACCTGCTTAGATAGAAAATGCATATTCTCCTGGTGCCATTCATAATCAGTAGGGTTCAATTGCAAAATTGATTTTCTTTCCTTGCGGAGCAGTTCCAACTGATCAAAATAATTGTTGTTGCATAGGTGCATCATATCAGCATCACATAGGGTCTCTTCGCAGATTGTTTCTGGTTCTTCGCGAAGATGGGTGGCATTGATGCAGCTTTTTACACGGTCAATTTTTTTAAGATCATATCCTTCTTTGTTTAAAAATTCTTCTGCTATCTGACAACTGTGTTTTTCATGCTCATCGTAGGAAACTGAAAAACCAGTATCATGAAACCATGCAGCTATTTTCGCCACTTCTAGTTGTTCATTGCTTATTTTAATATTCTTGCCAATTTCATCTACCGCAGCTACTACTTCCAAGGTATGATTGATATTGTGAAAGGTGAATTTTTCAGGAAGGGATTCCAGGATGGTTTTGCAGTGACCTTTTACTTTTTCTATGAGCGTTGAAGTGGTAGTTTCGTTCATTATATGTTACTGGTTGTTACAAAAATTACTATTTTTCAGAATAATTGTTGCAAATATTGATTTGTTAATTAAATATAGTTAATAGAATTTACATTCATTATACGATACATTTTATCACCAGCATATTTTTTTAAATGGAAAGAGATTGTCTTAATTGTGGTGAAAAAGTCATTGGAAGGGCAGATAAAAAATTTTGTTCTGACCAGTGCCGATCCCAATATAATAATTTACAATACCAGGAAGTAACTGCTTATATGCGAAGTGTTATTAATATTTTGCGTAAAAACAGAAAGATTCTTTCCACCTTAAATCCCAATGGAAAAGCGCGGGTAAAAAGATCTGAATTGTTGTTGCTGGGATTTGATTTTAAATTTTTCACTAATATTTACCGGACCAAAGCTGGTAAAACCTATTACTTCTGTTTTGATCAGGGAATATTAAAAATTGATGAAGAGTACTATGCCCTGGTGGAGAGACAGGAATTTGTCTGATAAATCTATCACTCATTTTTCTTTGGAACCTTTGTAGCCAGGTATTTTTTGATTTCAGAATAGGGAGAAGGCCCTCCTTCTACATATTCAATAATTCTTGTCATGGGGATGGTGTCTTTCATCATCACGGCTGTTTTCATCACATGGTTGCCATGAAAATCATGACATTGGAGGCAAGTAGTCCACATCGCATTTTCAATTAATTCTGAATGCGGCACATCCAAAGGATCTTCTGATAACTCAGTCTCCTGATGGCAGTTTTCACAATAGCCGGTATTAGTAATGACAAGGCGAACATCGTTGTGTTCCAGGTGACAGGATTCGCAATTTTCAGGATGGATTTTTTCTCGCACCTCTGCAAATTTTGCTTCTTCAAATCGGTGGATGGGATGGCGATCATTTGGACGATCATGACATGCCTGACATTTTTTACTGTCTACATCCTCATGCCCAAATGTTACTGGTTTTTTGCGTTGACCAAAAAGATGCATAACATTCGCTTGTAATTGTTGAAATGCATTTCCCCGTGCTTTGGTGTGGCAATCTTGACACTGCAAGTCGTCATGACCGGTGTTCATTGGGCCTAGACTTACCAGATCATCATTTCCTGGCCACATCAGCGCAGTAAATCCCACTGCAGTAATAAACAAGCCGATGACAAAACCTAAAACCTGGCGTTCTCTTTTAGGACTGATATGGAATGGTAGTCTCATGATATCTTTGATAAATGCTTATGTTCATTTATTTGAGTGGGCTGTAATTCAAAAAGTAAAGTCAAAGCCTCAGAAAGTTTGTTAAATTCCTTTTGATTTGAATAAAGGTGTTTAGCTGGTTTTCTGATAATTTTGTTGATAATGTTATCCGTAATATTGTCGATTATGTCGAGCTCCATTTCAGATCGCTTGATTTTTTTTGAATGCCGGTTTACTTCTTGTTTTGTAATCTCCGTAATTACATTTTTAAATTGATGAATGACTGGAAGAGCCTTCGTAGCCTTCAGGTAATCTTCATATTGCAGGCAATATTTTTCGATGATTTGATTTACTTGAGGAATAGCATTTTTTCTATTTGATAGAGCTGCATTGTTCTTGTCTTTGATGTGTTCCATGTTTAATAATTTCATGCCCTTTATTTGACCAATTGCCGGATCAATAGATCTAGGCACAGAGAGATCGATCAATAATTTGGAACCAGAATTATTGATTTCGAATACATTGTCTTGAATCACAAAGTTTTTGGAGCTGATACAACTTATGACTACGTCATAACACCACGAGTCGTCCAAATTTTCAAACAACATGGTTTTAATATTAAATCGACTGGAAAGTTCCCGGGCTTTTTCAGGTGTTCTGTTGGTGATGGTAATATTGGTGAATCCCTTTTTTAAAAGTTCTGTAATAACTTCTCTCGAAAATTTTCCAGCACCAACTATTAAAATCGATTTGTCTTTTTTCGTTTTCAGAAAACTTTGGGTTATCTCCATTGCTGCATAACTTATCGATGCGCTTCCGGAATGTAATTGGGTTTTGTTAGCCACCTCTTTGTAGCAAGAAAATACCAATTGAATAAGCTTGTGAAGCCGGGGTCCTGTGCATTCAAGTTCCATAGCTGTTTGGTAGGCAGCTTTGATCTGACCAATGATCTGTAGATCACCTAACACTTGAGATAAAACACCATTGCTTACCTTAAACAGTCTTTTTACAGATGTTTCAGTTTTGTTGGTAGAGTCAAAAATGGAAGAAATGTTTTGGGATTTTTTAACGTCTTTAAATTCACAGATTTTATCTACAAATTCTTCTTTTTTGTTTTTTTTACTCCAATAATAAATTTCAGTTCTGTTGCAGGTAGAGATAAGAAAAAATTCTTCTGCAAAGTTTGAAAGCTTTAAACATTGTAAAAATGAGGTTGTTTCCTCATTACTAAAGGAGACTTTTTCCCTGACTTCAAGTTCCGTTTTTTCAAATGATGTATAGTGGCAGTATAATTTCATGTCTAGTCCATTTCCAGTACAACATTTTCTGAATCAGGGTACCCTACACAGGTCAGGATGTATCCTTCACTTTTTTCTTCCGGAGATAAAATATTATCCACAGCCATTTTTACACTACCCGTTATGCACTTGCACTTACATGTGCCACACTGTCCATTGAAACAGGCAAAACGCATTCTCACACCAGCTTCCAACCCGGCATCCAATAAGCTCTTTCCGGCTTTTACTTCTACTGTGCTTTCTCTTTTGCTAGATTTAAATACTACCTGATAATCGGATGAAACAGTTTCCTGTTTAGGGGTAAAACTTTCATAATATATTCGGTCATCAGAAGTACCCTGTACTATTAGTCTTGTTTTGATAGCATCCATGTAAGCGTCAGGTCCACACATATAATAATGTGCATTGTCGTTATTGAAAAATGGGTTTATTGTTAGGTATTCCTCAATTTTTCCTGTGTCCAGGCGATCATTGTTTTCACTAATAAGGTGTCGGATAAAAAGCTTGTCTGCAAATCGCTCTTTCAGGATGTCCAGTTGTTCTTTGAAGATAATGGAGCTTTCATCACGGTTGGAATACAAAAGTGTAACAGTGCTTTCCGGCTCAAAATAAAGCGTAGACTTTAAAATAGATAGGAGGGGAGTGATGCCACTTCCAGCTCCAAAGAGCACAATACTCCTGCTTTTCTTTTTGTCACTGTCTATGGTAAAGCTTCCCATGGGACGCATGATGAGTATGGAGACGCCCCTTTTGATCTCATTAAAAATGTAATTTGAAATGATGCCACCAGGTACTTTTTTGATCGTGATAGAAATATCATCATCGATGCCTGGCGTGCTATTAATTGAATATGCCCTTCGGTATTCTTTCCCTTCAATATCAAAAATCAGGGTGATAAATTGGCCACATTTATACCTTATCCTTCCCAGGAATGGTTGCTTGAAGTTAATCGTGATTGCGTCGTCCGTTTCTTTAATAATTTCTTTTACCCTTAGTCGATAATAGTCCTTCATTGCAAAAAGATTTTAATTGTAGTAGAAAACAATCCAAATATGGTAGATAGCAAGTAGTGAGATGGCGAGTGAACATGCTACATGTGTAATCATCCAGGTTTGGAAGTACCAATATGCTTTAGTCTTTATCACATCCAGATTGATAAACCCTATGAGTACATTGGCAAAAAAAGTGACGCTCAATATCAAGAGGTATGCATAGCCAAGCTCCATGGAATGGATATAAAACACTACCGGTGAGAATGCTCCCATCCATTTATGTAATTCCATAATTATGGGCGAGTTGTGCTCCCAGTTTTTCTTTACCCGAAATAAGGTGAGCGACCATTGTATAGCTATGTAAATGAATAACCCTAACCCTGACCATCGTTTAAAGGATTCTTCTTGTTGATAATCATACAGGGGTGTCCAAAGCCACTCAAACACCGCCTGCATGATGTATAACAAGAGTAAGGTTATTCCGATATACAGATATCCTTTTTTCATTATAGAATTTAATTCCTGCTTAATTTTTTAATATTGCTTCCAAAGTGTTTTTGGCCGTCAGGATTTTTACACTATCAAGAAATGCTTCTGCTGTAGGAAGGTAGTAGCCTTCAGCTGGCCATTTGTCACCTATTTCCGGTTTATCCAGTTCTTTGAAGTTGTCCACCTCTGCCAGGAATGCTTCATAAGTGGCAACAGTTCCTTTACGATATGCAAGAATCACAGCCTGCAATTCATCAAATGAAAGTGAGTCTTCTGGGTATGTCCATGTAGTAGCTCCCATTACATCGCCCAATGCCCAATCTGTTTTTGTAGTTTCAGGGTGTTTGTTATGGCATTCTACACATGGCTTTGCCACTGCAAAATCAGGAAACATAGCAGTTTGTAATTTACTGGCTTCGTCCAGAAAGTATTTTGGCTTGTGGTCTTTTCTGATTTCCTGAAAGAGCTCATCCTGTTTGCCGGCAAACTTGTTTGATTTTCTTACCGGAAAATCCGACCCTAGAAAAAGCCCAAGTGGCACTTCTCCTTTTTTCTGGATATCAGCTGATATTCCCCGGAGAAATAGAGCTGGGAGTGGCCCGGCCTCCACATCATCCTTTTCCCAGTCCTCGTCAAATTTTAAGCCCTGTTTTTTACCGCCTCCTACAATGGCTTTGGTATAAAGGGTACGTGTTACATCATTTTCTTTTGCTACTATTTCAAAGGCCTCTTCTACAGAATAAGTTTTATCACTAACAGTTTCATCTTCTTCAGGAAGTGGAGGGCCACATTTTATAAGTAAAATGCCTGTTATAATAATTAGTGTTGTTTTAAGTTTCGCGATCATTGTTTTTGACTTTTTGAGGTTTAGTAATTATTGCCTATGAGTATGCCGCACCTTTCATGGTAGTTGCCAGAACGGTGTAGACTTCCACCCATGCGTCTTTTACTTCTGGTGTCCAGGCCTCACCTAGTCCTTTTTCCAATGTGAAAAGCAATGCATTGGCTACTGTATCGTAATGCTCGGCAGTTACACCATAATCTACATGTCGCTTTCCTAATTCCTGTACTACTGGCACAAGTGCTTCCAGATTTGATAACCCGCCAACTGCAGCGCCTATCATAGTCATCAATTTCTTGCCCTGTTCCTTTATGTCCGTTGTAAATAAAGGCTTTAGTGATGGGTCTAGTTCAAATAATTTCGCATAAAAAATTTCAGCTGCTGCTTCTGAAATTGGGGCAACTTTAGCAAAAGTTCCCTGTACTAATGATACTTGATTTTCTGTCATGGTGATAAGAGATTTATATGTACGTAAAAATACTTAGTAAAAATTAAATATGTACGTAATAATACGGTATTTTTTAAATAAGTCAAGACTGATTTAGTTATTTAAATAAATTCTAAATAATTATTTATTGGTAATAAAGTATTGAAAATCAATTAAATAATATTCTGTAAGGTGTGAAGTTTATGATAATAAAGGTTACGTAAAAATACGTAGTTATCAAAAGTGTGTTAAATTATGATAGGGGTATTGCAATTTTTACAAATCAAGGTCTGGTTGATTTTAAAAAATTCAATAAATAGATGGAATAGCGTATGTTGTGAAAAAATAAAACCTGAAAATTTATAAAGTTTTTCACCTTCTGGATCGACGAAATGCAAAACCAGAATTTTTCAATCTGTTATCATCATTATTCACAGCTTTGTCAAAAATAATATGGGTCAAGGATAGGGGTTAATCTTCGAAATTGACATCAAGCTTAAAACCGATCACTAAAATATCGTCTGTTTGTTTTCCGGATCCCCGCCATTCTTCAATTTTTTGGTCAAGCATAGTCTTTTGCTCATGCATAGGTAATTGATGAATGTCAAAAAGTAATTGCTTAAACTTTTTCGTCATAAACTTTTTATTGGTCACCTCTCCAAATTGATCCTGATAGCCATCAGAATAAATATAGAATGTAGTTGGTTGGTCAATGACTACAGTGTGTTTAGTAAATTCCTGTTCATTGTTTTGACCGCCACCACCAATGGAGTTGCGGTCTCCTTTGATCTGGTGTAATTCATTGTTCTGAATATATATGAGTGGATTCTTCGCACCAGAAAATTCGACGATATCCTTTTCTTTTCGATAAATGCAAAGAGCAATATCCATCCCGTCTTTATTTCCCGTTTGATCCTGCTGCAATGCCGATTTTATTTCCTTGTCCAGCGTATTTAATATTTGGTTCGATTCGGCTATTCCCTGACTGATGATGCCATTTAATGCATTCATACCGATCATGGACATAAATGCTCCTGGAATACCATGTCCTGTACAATCTACTGCAGAGATGACGATATCCGGATCGTACCAATTTTTAATTTCAGATATCCAATAAAAATCCCCGCTCACCACATCACGTGGTTTGTATAATACAAATGATTCAGGAACTAATTCCTTGAAAACATCATTTCTGTGAAGCATTGCTTCTTGAATTCTTTTTGCGTAGTTAATACTGCTTTGGATACTTTTATTCTGCCGATTTATTTCCTGGTTAGCCTTTAGTTTTCTTTTATATCCGAGAATTGTTACTAATACCAATGCACCCGCCAGAAGCACTCCTACGATAATGAAGTTGCGAGTTAGGGCTGCGTATTTTAATTGTTCATTTTGATCTTTTATACGAAGCTCATTTAATTCCTTATCGGTATTCAACAACTCAATTTGTAGTTTTTGGTTTTCACTCATCTGTTGAGAAAGCTTGAGTGATTGTTCCGTGGCTTCCAGGGAATATTTAGTAGCGAGAAGGGAGTCTTCTGTTTTTCGTAATGCTTTTGATTGATTGGAAAGTTTATGTCTGACAGAGCGCTTTTCCTGATCAGCTTGCTTTACCTGGTTTTCAAGTTGTTTTAATTGTTGATCAGTTAAAGATGCCTTCTCTTTATTTTTTATAATGTTATCATACAAAGCCTGGTATTCATTTGCTTTTTCTGAATTACCCTGGGCATCATATACTTCCACTAATAATTCATAACAATCTAACTGGGTGATGATATCATCATTTCGAATGGAAAGAGATAACGCTTCCTCTAAATGCGGCACACTTCTTTTTGCCCGGTTTTGAAGAATGTAGGTTTTTGATAAATCAATTAATGCTTCTACAATATATTCCTCCCTGTTTATTTCTTGTGCTGCCTTCAAACTACGTTGAAATTGGTTGGATGCCTTACTTGCATCATTAGTTTCAAGGTAAATAGATCCGTCAAGTTGATATGCCAGGTATTCTATGATAAAATCATCTGCTTTTTTTGCATTAGAAATTGCCTCATCTAAATATTCCTGGGCCTGCTCAAATTTGTTTTGATCGTAAAATAGTTTTCCTAACTCATAGGAGTAATAGGCTATCCTACCATATTCTTTGTTTTCCCTGGCATTTTTCAGGTGAGTAGAAAGTGTAGATTGACTTGGTTCAGATTTTTGGACAAAGCTTGCCTGTGTGATCAGGAAAACAACACAAAACCACAATACATTCCCCGATATAAAAGTGTTTCCCATCTGTTAAAAAGTATGATTGCTCAAAATCATTTTAGACGCTCTCAATTTAGGTAATAAGTCAATAAATAATTATTCTATATGCCATGTGAAAAGTACATGGGTAACACCTCATGTTTTATCTAAAATTAAGAGAGGAGCTGATCAGGAGGAATTGTCTATTGAAATTTGACATTATGATTTCACTCATACCAATTATGGTTATAATCCATTTAATTTCATTTTTAGTTTGAGAAAATGAGTGAATTAATTATTGATGTTGGTCAACTAGATAAATCGATTAGAAAAGATGCGTTAGTGCAGTCCTTTAAATCATTGCCGGAAGGTGATACAATGATTTTACGTCATAATTATGACCCGTTACCATTAAAGAATGTCTTCTCTACTTTATTTACCGGTAAGTTTTTATGGGAATATAGAAAATCTGGTCCCGATGAATGGGAAATAGCTGTCCAAAAAATATTTCGTGAAGATTATATCGTCAATGAATTAATTGTAGAGTATCCACAGAGTATTCATGTTTTTGAAAAGTACAAAGTGGAATATTATTTAAATGGAAATGAACTTCTGAAGGAATGTCTTCCAACAAAATATAAAATCAGGGAGGTCTTAGGGGAAATATTTGAAGGTGATTACACGTATCAAAAGTTCACCATATCCCGGTTTCAAAATTGGTCATTAGACCTTATCGTAGAATACATTCTTCAAAATCACCATTCATATGTATATCAAGTAGTACCGGAGATCGAAAAATTAGCTGGTAAAGTGGCGATTCAACATGGAAAGGATCAACCCGAATTTCAATTGTTTATTAAGCGGTTTAAAGAATTTAAGGAAGACTTGTACGACCATATGAAGGAGGAGGAAACCATTGTTTTTCCTTGCTTTAAAGAGCTGGCAAAGAACCAGAAGAATATTGGTCAAATAGAAGATGATATTAATTGGATGAAGGAAGATCACTTTTTAGTGAGCGATTCCCTCCGAAACCTTCGATCCATATGCAATCAGTATTCCGACTCGCGATTGATGTTGCCGGCTTACCCGGTATTAGTTGAAGAAATGCAAAAATTAGAGCAGGATTTCCACTTACATCTTCATATCGAAAACAATATTTTATTCCCTAAAGTACTTCAGTTCATTTCTTGATTATTTGGTAGGATATTTTTTTATAACTTGCCAAAAATTTTTTTATGGTCATCCCTGAAGAACTTTTAAAGAAATACAACGCGTCATTTATTACCTTTAAAAAGGACGATTACATTTTTTACGAAGACGATCAACCACATCACTATTATCAGGTAATATCAGGGGTGGTGAAAATGTCTAGTTTTAGCTCTAATGGCCAGGAGTTTATTCAAGGATTATTTAAAGAAGGGCAGAGTTTTGGTGAGCCTGCTATTTTTGGAAATTTTAATTACCCTAACAATGCCATAGCAACAGAAGAATCTGTAGTTGGTAAATTACCCTCTGATATATTTTTAAAGCTTTTGAAAGAAAATTTCGAAATACATTTGAAGTTCAATCAAATCATGTCGCATCGCTTGCGATATAAAGCAATCCTTCTAAAAGAGATTTCCTCGTATTGTCCGGATCATATTATCATGACTTTTTTAAATTATATAAAGGATAATGCAAGTGAAAAGGTGGATGGTGATTTTTGTGTGCCATATACCCGCCAGCAAATTGCTGACATGACGGGCTTAAGGGTAGAGACTGTAATCCGAACAGTTAAATTACTTAGCAAACAGCAAAAATTGGAAATAAGGAATCACAAGATTTATATCAATAACTAGTAATTGTTAGAAATTCTATTCTTATTTCCTGATTTGTGACAAGTTTTTGTTAAAAAAGTTCAATTTTTTCATGGAAATATCTTAATTATCCTTATAATTGAAGTGTAATTTATGGCTATATAACTGAATCAAAGCCGTTTTTTAAACAATACTATTGTTGAATTTTTTTATTTATTCTAAATCTTTTCAAAATGAAACATCAAATCCAACTGTTTAAGGTTCTCGCCATCACCTTTTTGTTTTTGTCTGTGATGCAGGTAAATGCACAAAAAAAGGTGAAGTTCGGCAAGGTAAGTATTGAGGAACTAAAAATGACCCAATACGAAAAAGACACCACCGCAGAAGCGGTAATCTTGTATAATAAAGGTGAGTTAAATGGCTCTACCCTAGATTTTTACAGGCACTATCGGGTAAAAATATTGAAAAAATCAGGATACGGTTGGGCAAATTTGGTGGTTGATGTTCCAAGCCAGAGTTCAGTAAGTGGTTTCACATATAATTTAGAAAATGGTGAAGTAGTCAAGACCAAGTTGAAAAACGAATCAATTTATCAGGAAGAGATAACGGATGATTTCTCTATTCTAAGAGTATTCATGCCAGATGTAAAAGTAGGTTCGATCATTGAAATCAAATATTCCCACTTTCTTCCGCCATTTGAGTGGAGATTTCAGGATGAAATACCGGTAGTTTATTCGGAACTCAAATTGAACCCTAATCAATATATCAAGTTTAGTAAAAATATGTTTGGGTATGAGCCACTTGCTGAAGCTACTCAGTATAGCTGGATAGCTAAAGATATGCCAGCAATAAAGGGTGAACCCTATATAAATAGTTTGGATAACTTCATCACAAAGATGGAAATTGATATCCGTAATATTAATATACCAGGAAGATATTATAAAGATTACGCTTCTGATTGGAATAGTATTTATAAGACATTGCATGAATCAGAAAGTTTTGGTAAGGAAATAGAAAGACCTGGGTATCTTAAAAGCGAGGCGCAAGAGATAGCTGCAAAATATTCAGATCCGGTAGATCAATTAAAAGCAGCACATGCCTTTATCAAAGAAAATATTAAATGGAATGGAAAGTCCCGACTATATGCATCAGAGGATTTACCCGGGATTTTCAAAAAGGAAAAAATAGGAAATTCTGCCGATATTAACCTGAGTTTGATATCAATGCTTAGAAAGCTGGATATGAATGTGCAACCGATTGTACTTAGCACAGTTGATAACGGCTTACTTTCTATGGTCCAGCCTAGTTTTAATAAGCTTAATTATGTAATAGGGTATGTGAAAATAGGTGATCAGGAGTATTTTCTGGATGCAACGGATCCAAACCTGCCGATGGGGATACTTCCGGAAAGATGTTTAAATGGAAACGCCCGTTTGATTAGTGAGAATTATAATACATGGAAAGATCTCACTCCTAAGGATTGTATGGATAAGGAGGTAATTCAGGCAGAAATTCAGATTGATGAATCAGGAAAAATTACAGGTACTCTTAACAGAAAATTGGAGCAATATGCGGCCTTGCATTTTAGAAATAAAATGTCTGAAGCTAACGATGAAGAAAGTTACCTGGAAGAGCTTGAAGAATTGCATTTTGGATTGAATGTTGAAGATTATAAAGTGACAAATTTAAGTGATGATTTGGCAGATGCTGCAAAGCAGAGTTTTGAATTGGACATAACAGATATGGCAGATGACCTGGGAGGTACCATCGCATTCTCTCCTTTATTTTTTAATGTTGATTATGACAATCCATTTAAATCTCTGGAAAGAGTTTATCCGGTATATTTTAGTCAACCTATAGAAAAAACCAGTGTGGTAAAAGTGAAAATACCAGAAGGATATACATTTATGGATTTACCTAAACCCACTAATGTGAGACTGCCGGAAAATGGAGGTAGGTTTCTATTTACCGTTTCAAAATTGAATGATCAGGAGATTCAAATTGTGTCAAAGCTGGAGTTAGATAAGACCGTATTTTTGCCTGATGAATACCCATATCTGCAAAAACTTTATAGCATCATTATCGATAAGATGTCACAGCAGCTTTTAATAAAAAGCAAAACCTAGCAAGAGTTAACTTCAACTAGTTTGATTATGAAAAAGCTATTAATCTTCACGTTAATACTAATTAGCCAGATGTTTTGCTTTGCGCAGGATATGGACTATAGTGTAGCATCAATCCCAGACGAATTACTGGAAAATGCTAAAACCATAGTAAGGAAAGACATCTCTGTATTTGAAATAGAAAATAAAGGGAAGGGTGTCTTAACGAAAGAATATGCCATCACCATTCTTGACGAAAGTGCCTACGAAAAATCAGTTTTCCTGGAATCTTACGATAAATTTTTAAAAGTTCGCAACATTAAGGCTACCATCTATGATGCAGAAGGTAAAAAGGTAAAACGGATTACCCATGAAGATATCAATGACAGGAGCTACAACCCAGGTACAAGTTCTTTTGGTGACAATAGAATTAAGTACTTTTATCCAGACTACAAATTCTATCCTTTTACCATTGAATACTCCTTTGAACAAGTGTTTAATGGTCTACTTTTTTATCCAAGTTGGTCTCCATATGGAGGTTATGAAGAATCTGTAATGCAATCCTCAGTAACTGTCATCACAGATACTGATTTTGAATTTAAGTATTTGCTTAAAAACAACGCCCCGGAGCCAGTCATTTCAAGTGATAATTCAAAGAAAAAATACCATTGGGAAATGAAAAACCTTCCCGCAAGAGAAAATGCCTATTTTGCCTCATATGATATGGAGGTGCCTTTAGTTTTATTGGCGCCAAAGGTATTTGAAATAGATGGGTATGATGGTTTAAATAATTCGTGGGAGGACTTTGCAAGGTGGATAGGGCAGCTTAATCAAGACAAAAACAATCTTTCTGAAGAAGCAAAAAGTGAGATAAGGGGAGTCATAAAAGGAATTAACGATCCTCATAAAAAAATACAGCTGCTTTATAAGTATATGCAAAACCGAACCCGATATGTTAGCATTCAGTTGGGAATAGGTGGTTGGCAGCCGTTTGATGCGAATACAGTAGAGCGATTAGGGTATGGTGATTGTAAAGCTCTAACCAATTACATGAAATCAATCCTGGAAGTAGCCAATATCTCCTCAAATTATGTGTTGGTTAGAGCAGGAGAAAATGCTAGAAATATTCGAAAGGAGTTTTCAAGTAATCAATTCAATCATGCTTTTTTAATGGTACCCCTGGTACAAGATACAGTGTGGCTGGAATGTACCAGTCAACAATATCCGTATAACTATTTAGGTGATTTCACTGATGATAGAGATGTATTAGTAATCACAGAAGGTGGAGGTAAAATAGTAAGGACTCCCGCTTATAGTGCGGAGGAAAATTTCCAACATCGGGAAATGAAAGTGATTTTGGATGAAAATGGAAATGCTACCGCAACTGGTATTACGACATATGGTGGAGCTAATTATTCAGACGTTTTTAGATGCTTATTAATGGATAAAAAGGAAATTGAAAATCAATTATTGGATGAAATTGAAATATCGGATTTCACCATCAATGAATTTTCATATAAAAATGACACATCGGATATTAAGGAATCACTTTCTTTATCCATCAATAACTTGGCTAAAAAAAGGGGCGAAAGATTGATCATACCTTTAAACCTAATGAACAAGATCACCTGGGTACCAAAAGAAGATGAAGATAGAACAGCAGATGTGTTGATAAGAAGGTCATCATCAGAAGTAGATAAAATTATATATGAATATCCAGCAGGGCTTCATGTAGGTTCTATGCCACAACCTGTTACGATTGATTCAAAATTCGGTAAATATTCAATCTCGATTGAAGAAAAGGATGGAAGTATTGAATATACACGTGAAATGATCTTATACAAAGGCATGTATGAGCCTTCTGATTATAACTTGCTAGTTGATTTTTTTGCTAAAGTGTCAAAAGCAGATCGAATGAAAGCATTACTTGTAGGAGGAACATAAAAATGTGGTTGTCTCAAAAGTTTATCCCCATTGATATACCAATAAATAGCAATGGAAAAATCTGGCTTTTGAGACAACCTCCTTACTTTTTTAGTTTATTCCTTTAAACTCTGGAGATACTTCCTGGTGATTCTTTTTTGACATAAATTTAAAACTTACCCCTACATTAATCAGGTAGTCAGCAAATGCGGCATCGCCGTGTCTTGGTATTCCTGTTTCATTTTCCCTTTGTTTATCAAGAAAACTTTGGGTTCTGTTTCTTTCTACAGCCAAGGGAACAGATACATTAAAAAGAAAATTCTTAACGGAATAGTTTACTCCTGGTTCTACCGAAATAGCATATCCAGGCCTTCTATACCCATCACTTCCCCCAACTAAATCAAATGCGGGAATACCTTCCAATCTACCCCCAAGATAAAAATCAAGACCATGAACCGGGCTCATATAATTAAAGCCTAATCGTACAGCATATTGGTCAGGAACTGAAAATTCTGTATCTCTATTGGGTCTTCTTTTTACACCATTTGTTTCCATTGGATTAATCAAATAGAACAGGTATGCATTGAATGCAAAATAATCGCCCAAAACTGCAAAACCCTGAAGTTCAGTAGTTAGACCATAGCCACCATCTCCAGGCTGAATGGATTGATCCACATACCTTCTTTCCGGTTCTCCATTTTCCCCAGCATTATAAAAAGTTCCTTTCGCTTTAAAATCTCCCGTGGGAAGCTTTAAACCCAGACCTAATGAGAAATTTTTCTTGGGTGATTCTTCGGGGGACAGCATCCAATAAGAAGCGCCAATTCTAATATCAGAAAGTCCTTGTGAATAGGTTTTGTGCCGATCACCTAAAGAATTTCCTCCATGCTCATACATCGATGATCTTTCATGATAAACCATCGGTATCGTTACTGAGCCAAACCATCTTTCGGCAAATGAATAATTAAAATAGGTGTCGAGAAAATAGGAATCATTGATTACCTGGGTTCCTTGTTCTATTCTTTCTTTTTCCTCATGGGTTCCCCTAAAATGACGGAAGGATTGGAAATATCTGAAATTAGTACCTACGAGGGACTCACCGGGCATAAGTATAGCGCTACTGTTAACCCCTCCTCCGCAGCCGGAGAATGATCGTATTGCCACGCAGCCTTGTGCATTGCTTTTGGATTCGGCAATAAATAATATAAGCAGTAATAGAAATAGTGAACGGTATATATAAATGTTTTTCATAGCAATATTGTTTAATTCTGATTAGGGCGTGATTTATTTTAACACAGCCTCTGTAAATCAGGGTGATAATGATTTTAAAATGCATTGATAATAGCCACTCCAAGTACTAAGGATGTGGAGTGGTTAGTTACTTCATTAATATAATTGCTATGAAAATTTGGGTGGAGGGGATACTAAGTCCAGAAATATGGATTTGAATAAATCAGGAGGATATATGGAGTTGTAGTTATCTATATTTTGATAGTAAATGTGTGTCTGGAATTTGAAGGTATCAAGGTAATATTGATATTGAAATGAAGTCTGAATATTGGTGTTGTTTTGAGAGGAGGTGTCTTTATTTGTCAGATCATTATTCCATTCATCCAATGAGGTGTTTAAATCCTCTTTTTCTTTATCATTTACATAGATAATATCAAGAGTACCCTGGTGATAACGTTTTTTAATGATGCGATATGTTTTTCCATCAACTTCCATTTCTTCATCCACAAGCACATATTCATCTTGATCCAATAAGTAAGGAAACTCAATTTTTAAGGAAGTATGTTGAAGTGTTAATTGGTCAAAATCATTATTGATCAATCGACTTTGCCATTGGTTTTCCAATAGTTGACTTTTAGAGAAGTAAATAAAATAATACCCTCCAAAATGCAATGAAATAAGACAAATCAGTAATATGGCTGATAGCTTTTTCAAAAGTTGATCACAGCTTTATTTAAATTAATTTAATAATAACAGGTAAACCAATTTTAAAGATATGAAAATATGTGAATTAATCTGTCAAATTCCATTGATAAGCTTTCACCGGGCCATTGATTAATGAGAAGATATAAATAGGTTTTTGTTTAATATGGATCTTTTTAATGTCCCGAATTTGCCCTACGATGTTCAATCCTGAAGTGGCATTTGGAATGGAGTTAAACGTTCCATTTCCTTCCCCCTTTAGAAATAAACCATAGCTTGCATCGTACCTGCCTACTTCAGGTTTTACTTCATACAAGTTTCCCCCCAGAAGCAAATCCATGTTGCCATCTTTATCAATATCTTCCATATGGATGGCATAGATAGGAGAAAATTGGGCTTCTATTGGTAAGTTTTTAATGGTAAATGAATTTCCATTATTGATAAAAACGCTTGACTGGAGGTGGGTAGCCAAAAGCTTTAAAGAAGATGATAACTCCTTTTCGGAATAGAGATCTTCCAATGCAATACTTTTCTCTTCCAGGTCATCAAATTTACTTTTAAGGTTGGGTATTTGTTTGAGCAAATCAGAATTTTGAGCAAAGGGGATGCTTTTATTTTCTTCTGTTCTGCAAAGTATATGTTCGATGATTCCATTGTTGTCAAAGTCGTTAACGTACATGGTTAGCGGATTTTGATCGGTTGCTTTAAATCGGCTATTTAGTCCATGATTGCCAGCAATAAAATCAACGTCGCCATCATGATCAACATCTGCTATTTCCACGCAATTCCACCAGCCTAAAAAATTAGAGAGGCCGGTTTCATCAGAAACATCTTCAAATTTTTTTCCTTTTTTGTTTTGAAAGAGATGGATGGACATCCATTCACCTACAACCAACAAATCTTCCCAACCATCATTATTGTAATCTATCCATCGGGCATCCTTGATCAAGCCAATGTTTTCCAATCCGGGTGCAAGCTTGGATGTAGAATTAGTGAAAAATCCATTTCCGTCATTTTCAAGGATTTTACCACTTTGAGGAAATCCATATTTATTACTTTCGGATCGGGTTCCTATAAACAAGTCAACATCACCATCTTTATCAAAATCACAAGCTTGTACAACGGATGTATTTTCTGGAGGGATTTCTGATGAATGAAAGGTGGATTTTTGAAATTTTCCTTCGCCATTATTAAGATATAATCGGTCAAATAACCTGGCTGAGAAAGGGAGGTATTCAGGACTTCCACTGGTGACTAGTAAGTCCTCATCTTCATCACTATCCACATCGACAAATATTGCCTTGACATCTTCATTAAACTTGTCGAATTCGAATATATCTCCATTGGTTGGTATTAATTCATCATTACTATTTTGAATGTAAAGTTTTCCCGGAAAACCTTTTCCTCCACCAATAAAAACATCCTCCCTACCATCATTATTCACATCGCCAACAGCCATCCCAGCTCCTTCCGTGGAGCTCATTTGGAATAGCAGGGGCATATCGATAAAATCATTGAACTGGCTTTCTTCATGAATTAAATTTCCTGGTAATAGTTCATTGACAGATTCAAACAACCGGGCATTCGGTTTTTGAATTTTATGCTGGGTCTTTTGTGCCGTAAACTCATTGATCTCCATTGTTTTATTCGCAGGAAGACTGTACAATTTTGATAGGTTGCCTTTCGGCCAATATACTATCAGACTATCAATTGTGTGGTGATTTCCTAAACCAAAATGCAACACATAATCTACCGAAGATTGAAAACCTCTGGAAGGGATTTGCTCTTTCTGA
>JBNLGO010000062.1:0-20204 GCA_050306095.1 Cyclobacteriaceae bacterium | reverse complement strand
TCAGACGTGTGCTCTTCCGATCTCTTTGTTCCTTTGACCGCCCACTTCCCATTTGGGCTAACCTTGAAGCTGTTTTTTAACATAGCCACTTTATAAGCAAAAGAGTCCCAATAGGAATTTGGATTGAGGTTTAGATCTCCAACGATGGGATTACCCAGTTTTCCTTTAAATTGTTTAATACTATCCCCTTTAATTGAATATTGGAAAACAGCATTGTCATCAGCAGCAAAGAATACCATCGATTCATCGGAAGAAAACACCGCTTGATTGATGTTGGAATTTAATTTTGGAATGGAATTTATTTTCTTCTTTGACTCAATAGAATAAATACTAGTCTCTTCCTCAAGAGATAAAAGCAACAATTTTCCTGAAGCACTCCACTGAATATTATTCGGGTCCTCTATTTTCTCTTCCAATATGTGTTTTTGGCTAAGATCATTTGAATTCCAAATAACCAAAGGTCCTTTATGCGAAGCTCCTGCTATCCATTGCTGGTCAGGGCTGAAAGATGCTGAGGCTCTACACCCTCCACAGAAGCTGTAACTCGTTTCCCTCAAAGTATCATTCACCTCACCTGATTTCAAATCAACGGCATATATTTTAGCATTATCTCCAGAGGCCAATAGTTGCTTTTCCATTTTATCAACATCCACTCTCAGTCCGTATTGGCCTCCGGCAAACGAATATTGATGATCTTTTTTTTGATCTTTCCAATCCCAAACAATAGCAAAATCATCTCTTCCGCCTGAGATCAATAAATTATCTGATGGACTAAATTTCAAACTAGAAACCACTCCATGGTGCCCTTTCCAGGAATGCAACAGTTTCCCAGACTGAAAATCCCAAATCTTTAGGATTCCATTCGCATCTCCAGAAGCAAGTAAATTGCCATTATGACTAAATGCCACTTGATAGACACTGTATTCATGCCCTATCAGCGTGCGCAATTGTCGGCCACTTTTTATTTCCCAAATGATAATGGTTTTATCTTTTCCTGCTGAAGCAAGCACATCGCCATCTCCCTGAATATCAGCACACAAAACGGCTGCGCTATGTCCTCGCTGTATGGACACTTCCAGTTGCTGTCCATATACCGCAACCCCTATGATCATAAAAATGAGACTTGTAACCATACCGGTAATTTGTCTTCCGGGGTTCATGTTTTTAAAAATATACTTTACCATTAAACCTTTCTTATTCGATTGCATCAAAGCATTAATTCAACAGAGAACAATTTATTAATTAAATATTATAATCATGAAAAAATTACTTTTAGTGATAGGTTTAATGACGGGAATTTTAGCTGTTGCAAATGCGCAAACAGGAAAGGTAGTTAGAGCCAAACAACAAAATCAAATTAGCAGAATTCATCAGGGAGTGAATAATGGTGAGCTGACTCGCACTGAAGCCAAGCGTTTAAAAGCAGAACAAAAGCATATAAACAAGGAAAAAAAGTGTGCTGCAGCAGACGGTGTTATTACGAGAAGAGAAAGACAACATATTAGAAGAGATCAAAGAAGGGCGAGCAGGGACATTCGACATCAAAAACATGACTTGCAAAAGCGAAATTAATTGATCCACTACTCTTTATAAAAGACCTCAAATAGAGGTCTTTTTTTTGTCTTATATATTCCTTACAAGAGAAATTAATTTAAAACTGATTTATATCACAAAAAACCTTGAATCGCTTTACAATATTCGCATTATCATCTCGAATTTTTTTAACTTTAAAATTCGTGAAAATCTCAAAAAATTATGAGCGAGACATATAGTATGGCGCTGGTATTACTGGCCGTAGGGATGTTAACAGTATTTTTTATTTTAGCCCTTATCGTTGTATTTGGAAACTGGTTGATTCTCGTGGTCAACAAATATGCTCCTGAACAAATTAAACAAACAGCCATTCAATCCATACCCGCTCAGCAGGAAATTGAATCAAAAAAATTAGCCGCGATAGTTACCGCCATTGATATTGTTACCAAAGGAAAAGGAAAGGTAGAATCAATCAAGAAAGCGGACTAGGCTAAATGTAGAATAAAACATGTAATAAAATGGCAAAGGAGATTAAGTTTTCATTGGTATATCGAGATATGTGGCAGTCATCAGGAAAATATATGCCACGAAAAGACCAGTTAGAAAGAATAGCACCGGTGATCATAGACATGGGTTGTTTTGCCCGTGTTGAAACAAATGGTGGTGGTTTTGAGCAAATCAATCTTTTATTTGGTGAAAATCCGAATGAAGCTGTAAGAGCATGGACTAAGCCATTTAACGACGCAGGCATCCAAACCCATATGCTGGAAAGAGGATTGAATGGTATTCGAATGAGCCCTTGTCCTGTAGATGTGAGAAAACTGCTTTTCAAAGTAAAGAAAAAACAAGGAGTAGATATCGCCCGCTCTTTCGATGGGTTAAACGATCCAAGAAACATTATTGACGCCATAAAATATGCCAAAGAAGGTGGGATGATTGCGCAGGGAACCCTTTCACTTACGCATTCAAAAATCCATACCGTTGATTATTATGTGGATCTGGCAGACCAATTGATTAAAGGAGGCGCTGATGAAATTTGCATGAAGGACATGGCGGGAATTGGTCGTCCTGTTACCTTAGGTAAAATCGTCAAAGGAATTAAAGCAAAGCACAAAGATGTGCCAATCCAATATCACGGTCAGACAGCTCCTGGTTTTACTGTAGCTTCTATTCTTGAAGTGGCAAAAGCTGGTTGTGAGATTATTGACGTAGGAATGGAACCACTTTCGTGGGGAACGGGTCATGCAGATTTATTGACTGTAGCAGCAATGCTGGAAGATGCCGGATTTAAAGTGCCAAAAGTAAACATGTCTGCCTACATGGAAGCCAGAAGGCTTACCCAGGAGTTTATCGATGATTTCTTGGGCTACTACATTAATCCTAAAAACCGGTTTATTAATTCATTGATCATTGGTCCGGGACTACCAGGTGGTATGATGGGAAGCACCATGGCCGACTTGGAAAACAACCTTAAAAGCTTGAACAAATGGTTGGGTAAAAATGGCAAAAATCCGATGACACAGGATGAATTGCTGGTTAAACTATTTGAAGAAGTTGAATACATCTGGCCAAAACTTGGTTATCCTCCATTAGTAACACCTTATAGCCAGTACGTGAAAAATACTGCATTAATGAATGTGGTTCAAATGACAAAAGGACGAGATCGATTCTCTATGATCGATGACAATACATGGGATATGTTACTTGGCAAACAAGGTAAACTCCCTGGTGAACTGGCTCCGGAACTTGTGGAGTTAGCTAAAGAACAAGGCAGGGAATTCTTTACCGGAAATCCTCAAGACCTTTATCCTGACGAGTTAGATAAGTTCAGAGAAGAAATGGACAAAAACAATTGGGATTATGGCCAGGATGATGAAGAATTAATGGAACTAGCCATGCACCCGGCACAATATAGAAATTACAAATCGGGTAAAGCCAAGCAAGATTTTGAAGCTGACCTTGCTAAAAGAAGAAGTGAAAAAGAAGAAAAAGTCGCAGCTCCTGCAGATACAGGATCATTTACTCCTAAAACTCTCAATGTAGACGTAAACGGTGAAAAATATGTTGTATCGGTTTCTTATGGTCAAAATGGTCAAGCAGCTCCTGCAGAAGCCAAAACAGAAGTAGCTACCGCAGCGCCAGTTGTTTCAAGTGATGTGAAAGAAATTATCGCACCACTAGAAGGGAACTTTTTCAAAACAAAAGATGCTTCGGAAAAAGCAGTAAAAGTTGGAGACCAAATTCAAAATGGTGATGTAATAGGATATATCGAGTCAATGAAAGTATATAATGCCATTACCGCAGATCAGACAGGAAAAGTTGTTGAGGTATGCTATAGCGATGGAGAAAGTGTAGACGAAGACGATATATTAATTAAACTTCAATAACTGATTTTTTAAGCTACCCATTTATGGAAATATTAGAAAAACTGTTTGAAATGACCGCCCTAGGTGGTCTTAGTTGGGGAATGCTGCTTATGTGGGCCATTGCCTTTCTACTTCTTTTTCTGGGAATAGCAAAAGGATATGAACCATTGCTGCTTGTACCTATTGCATTTGGTATTTTGATAGCTAATTTCCCATTCGTACTCCCCAATGGTATGGGAATGGGTGTGGTTTCATCGGAAAATGCAGAAGGCATCATGCACATGACCATCATTGAGATTGCTAAAGAATATGGAATTGTCAATTTCTTGTATTATTCCCTTATAAAAACCGGATTCCTTCCTCCTATCATTTTCATGGGAGTGGGTGCATTGACGGATTTTGGACCAATGCTTAGAAATCTTCGTCTGGCATTTTTCGGTGCTGCTGCTCAGATTGGAATTTTTACGGTATTGTTTATTGCCTTAGCTTCCGGTTTTTTTGATATAAAAGAAGCCGCATCATTAGCTATAATTGGAGGTGCTGATGGACCTACAGCTATTTATACTACTATTTTATTAGCTGAACATTTACTGGGACCTATTGCTATTGCGGCCTATTCTTATATGGCACTGGTTCCTGTTATTATTCCATTGGTAGTAAGGTTAACATGCAAAAAGCAGGAACTTAAAATTAACATGAAGCAGCAGGATAAATTATATCCTTCCAAAAATGAAATAAAAAACCTACGGACTGTAAAAATCATTTTTCCGATTTTATTAGCTGCGGTAATTGGGTTGGTTGTACCTTCCGCACTTCCATTAGCTGGTATGCTTTTATTTGGAAACCTGGTGAAAGAAATAGGTACAGATACTGAGCGACTATCTAAAGCAGCTTCTTCTTCAATTCTTAATTCTGCCACCATATTTTTAGGGCTATGTGTAGGCGCAACAATGACTTCAGATGTATTTCTTGAAATCAAGACGATCGGCATTATCATTGGTGGATTCTTTGCTTTTGGGATTTCAGTAGCTGGAGGAATCTATGCGGTGAAGATTTACAACTTGTTTAATAAGAAAAAAATCAATCCATTAATTGGCGCTACCGGATTGAGCGCTGTTCCGATGGCTTCTCGTGTAGCTAATGAACTGGCCCTCAAGGAAGATCCCGGAAATCACCTGTTGCAATATGCCATGGCCAGTAACATCTCTGGTGTGATTGGTTCAGCAGTAGCTGCCGGGGTATTAATAACTTTTTTAGGATAATTTAACATTTGGCGGTAACCATTCATTGACTAATCGTATAAAGTACTATACATTAGAACAATGAATGCAGCCAATATGTCACCAACACATTTACACTTATTGAGACATTTAAGTTCGGCAGAAATTGAAAGGTTATACCTTCAGAGCTGGATCATAAATGCACGGAATACTTCCGTAAAAGATAATCCTGAATTCAAAAATATATTTAAATACCAGTTTAGAAAACGTTAGTATTTATACCTTTCCGATACTATTTTTGGCGTTTATTTTTTAGTGGCAAATCATTCATTGTGAGTATTAAATCATCCAATTTTTTATCGGTTCTATCTTCAAAGTATATCCCTACCGACTCCCCTACATTTATTGACAGCAATAAACTTAAAGGGACTAAATATGAAAAACTGTTTCTTGAAACCTATGAAAGTCTCGGCGGTCAGGAAGAATATCCCGTCGTTACCCAAAAGGGTTATTTTTTTGAAACTATCAAATTTGCCATCGCATTTGATGAACAATTAAATTTTAATAAATATCGCATCAAAACTTTACGATCCTCCATTTATCAGTCATTCCTCGGAATTAAATTAGAGAAGTACAGATCATTCTGTAAAAAGTATGAAAGGGAGTGCTTGAAAAGTGGAATCACCAGGGAGAACTGGTCAAGCATTACTTCTGAACATCATTTCGGTAAATCTGAAGCTCCTGGAGACCTGGGACTAAATGGATCATCCGGATGGAAATATCGGGCATTTCAGAATTTTTTAGAAGACATATATGCTCAACAATCATCGACTAAATTATTACGTGTATCGATTTGGGATGAGGTCATGATCAATAAGCAAATTTGTAAAATTGGCGATTTATTGACCACACCAAGTAAAGAAACTGCAGAGCATATTTTAAAATATGTGGAAAGACGGGTAATAAATCTTTTTGCTTAATTTATTGCCCTATCAGAAACACAGTCGGAATTTTTCCAATACTAATTTTTTCATTTTTCCACTTTGCAGCAGGTAGTGTTTTAATCCATTCATTTTCACCGGTAATATCAGCCGCTACACATATTTTAGTTCCCGGATTTAAAGTGTTTGCCAATACACCCAACACCTGATCATTTCGATAGGGAGTCTCGATAAATATTTGTGTGCAATTGTTTCTTACTAACTCCCGTTCACACTCTTTGATAGCAGCCTTTCTTTTTTGCTTATCTATTGGTAAATATCCATTAAAACGAAATTGTTGTCCATTGAACCCCGATGCCATTAATGATAACAATATCGAAGAAGGACCAACTAGCGGAATCACTCGCACTCCTTTTTCATGTGCAAATGCCACTGCTAATGCTCCGGGATCTGCCACTCCAGGACAGCCAGATTCTGATAGAATGCCCATATTATGACCTTCATCTATTGGATCAAAGTGGTTGTATAATTCCTCAATACTTGTGTTCTTATCAAGGAGTATAAATTGAATATTATCGATCACTTTTCCCAATTTAAGGGAGCTGATAAATCTACGTGCCGTCCTTAAATTCTCCACAAAAAAATAGTCCGTTGAAGAAATAATCGACACAATCTCAGGACTCAAAACCTTATCATTAGTACCGGGAGAAAGGACAGTTGGAATTAAATATAATTTACCTTTGTTTTGGTTTTGCATATTACGCTTTTCAGAATGAATAAAAATATGGGAAAACTGCTAATCGTAACAGGAATTATTTTAATAATTGTGGGGGTAATCCTTTATTTTGGGAAAAGCCTTCCATTTGGAAAATTGCCTGGAGACATCAGCATTAAAAGAGAGAATTTCTCTTTTCATTTTCCTATCGTTACAAGCCTCATTATTAGTATAATTTTAACTCTGGTTTTATATCTGATCAATAAATTCAAGTAGTCTTATATTTAAAAAATTGAGTTAACGTGGAAAGCAAAGCATCCGGCTGATCGGCATGTATCCAGTGGCCTGCATCTTTCATAGTTAGCACATAGGCATTGGTAAATATCCTTTTAATCTCCTCAGCATCTTTATCATTTATATAATCTGATTTGCTACCGCCAATAAAAAGACCCGGCACAATGCAGGTGGAATTTTTAATTGCCTCACCAACATTTTCAATATTATCACTGATAACATCAAGATTAAATTTCCAATAAAAGCCGTCTTTATTTCTACCTAAATTCTTTAATAAAAACTGTCGTGTTCCCCATTCATCGATATGCACCTTGATTTGATCTTCCGCTTCATTTCTAGATGTGATTGCACTTAATTGGACAGATTTAAGCCCCTTAATAATCGTGTGATGATGAACTGGATAATATCTTGGCGCAATATCTATGACCACAAATTTCTTTAACATGTCCGGGAATTCCTGGGCAAATTTCATTGCCACCTTTCCACCCATGCTATGCCCGACAAGAGTAAACTTTTGTATGCCCTGGCTGTCCATTAATTTTTTCAGGTCGTTTACCATGGTTTGATAATCCCACTGTTGATCATGAAAGGACTTTCCATGGTTGCGTTGATCAGGCAATATTACCCGGTACTGCTCTCCTAGCTTTTTGGCGATGGTTAGCCAATTGTCTGACATTCCAAATAATCCATGTAAAATTACCACAGGATCACCTGCTCCTACTTCTCTAAAAAACAATTCCATACGTTAAATGATATTTTTAAAAGTCATATCCGAGGGTAACAAACAGACGGGCTTTCTTCCTTAACCCATCTTCTATTGGATATGCTAAATCAAATTTAGAATAAAATCCCAGCAAAACTGTACGCATTCCAAAACCATAACTCTGTAGGAATGGATTTCTGAAATTTTTAATGGTCGCCTGGAAAGGTGAGCCATTGGGTTTAATTACTTCTGTATTTATACTATTGACCGTAGCGAGTGGAGAAGACCCGGTCCATGCCGAACCAATATCGTAAAACCCAATGAACTGGAGATTTCTAAAGAAATTAGAGGTGATAGGGCCTCGATAAAAATATTTGATGACTGGGAATCTTAATTCCGCATTAAATAAAATGGCATTGCTACCATTGAAGGAATTATAATCAAAACCACGAAGACTTGTTACATACTGCAAAAACAAAACATCTGAGTTATCCTGAAGACTTCTAAAACCTAGTTCATCCATACCTTCCTCATCGGTAGTATTTTCAGTTTTTGTTTTATTTAAAAACCAGTTATCCATTCCACCCAGCAGATACTTTTTCTTTCCTTCACCCCAGTATCTTCCGTAAAATAATCGAGTGGCAAAAACTAATTCCCGATGTATCTTTTGATAATTTCTTATGTCCAGATATATATTCGAAAAGGTCTTGTTAAAATCTTCTAAACTTTCCCAATGTTCAAAACTTATCTTACCCCTTGTACCCTGAATTTGATTTAACCCCGTAGTAATAGTATTATCAAATACCAATTCGGTTTTGGCACCCATGTATTGATTAGTGGAGGTTAAAGGTGGTCCTAAAATATATCCGCCCGGATCTAATTCATAGTATCTAGAAAAGGCGTAAAATGGCGTAACTGATACTCTTGTAGAAACATTCAAAGGAAGTGAAGCAGTTCCTTCAAATTTGTTTAAAATGTATTTCTGAGCTGAAATAGAACTAAATTCCCTGAAGATATTTTTTCGATCATAGCGGACGGATAAATCAATTAAATACTTGAGATATTTGTATTCACCGTAAAAGCTGGAGCTTCTTAAGTTTGTTGAAACGAATATTCCTCCGTCAAAACTATGATCTTCCAAAAGATCATTCATTTTCGCTTGGAAGTTCAATCCGAATCCCATTAAGGGGTCAAATAAAAATGATGTGACAATGTTGTCTGCAGTAAATCGTGTTCTATAATCTAATGGACCAACTAGGTCTTGTTCTTTTCTGAGCAATCGGTATTTTCTTAAGAATGAACCACTTTCATCTTGTGATTTTACCACATCCGTATCAAACACGTAGTTGTCAGTATTTACATATTCTTCATCTGTTTCATCAGGTTGTTTTTCTGATGATTGGTCAGATGATTGATCAGACTCAGATGGTTTCTCATCTGGTTGTTTAAATACGTAATTGTTGGTGTCAACAAATTTATCCTTATCTACTTCAACTTGATCTAAAAGTGATTTCTCGTCTTCTTTAGCCGCAAAAGGCTCTTCATCTTCTTCCCCTGCCCCCTGAATTTCATCATTTAGCTGCTTATCCATTAATTTTTTCCTGTTGTCCAACAGTTTTTTGGCCACACGTTTGGCATTTAAAAATTGTTGCCGTTTGGTTTGAGCTGTGAAGATATTTTGATCGATGGGATAGTCCTTGATTAGATGAATACTTGATCTTCTGTCTTTAAAAGTGGTAAATGAAAATATGGATTTATCAGTAGTAAGATCAAACTCATTAATGTCTGAAGCAAAATTACTTACCTGGAAATACAGATTGTTTTTTAGGTTATACTTAAATATGTTATTTATTCCCTGCTGATCACTGATAAAGTAAATTTCATATCCATTAGGTGAAATAGGGTTGATACTTTTGCTCAAATTATTAGTTACCCGAAACACCTTATTCTTGGTAGAATCAATATTGTAAATGAAAATATTGTGGACATTGGTAATGTCATTAATCGACTGATTCTTATGATAAATTGTATCAGTAGTCCTGTTAGAGCTAAAAACAATGGAAGAAGTTTCAGGAATAAATTTTGGATCTATATCATCGTACAAATCGTTCGTAATTCGTTTGATAGAATTTCTCTTCAAACTCACAAGGTAAAGATCATTACTCCCATTTCTCTCCGCACTTACTACAGCCAGGTTACTACCTAATGCAATGTCAAAATCTTTTATTTGATTGATCCTGGAAAGCTCCTTTTTCACTGAAACTCCGGCACCAATGGTGTGAAGAGAAATCCAGTTTTTACCATACCTGTTATATATGATTCCGAGAACACCCTCAGACTGCCAGCTCAAAAGTGGAATAGAATAGTCAACTTGCTGATTGATTACTTTATAACCTGAACGGAGGAGTACTTTTTCCTTGCCATTATTCAGGTTTTTTACAATTACTTTATATCGCCCTCTTGTGTTTTTTGAATAGGCTATATAATTACCTTCGGGTGATATTTTTACTTTGTTGAATTTAAAATTGGTCTTATTGTATGTTTTAAAAATCGTCTCCTTACCTGGGAGAATATAATTTTGATCTACAAAGTCTGTCTGGCTCGTATAATATGAATTCCACTCTGCAATAAATCTTTTGTAAGAAACACCGATAGTTCCGGCAATGCTTTTTTCTTCATTTCTTACGATCCTTGTTAAATTGAGAATATTTGAAATATAGCTTTCGCCATATCTTTCAGCGATAAAATTCCAAATCGACTGACCTATTAAAGTTGCTTCTTCACCCTCAAAACTGGCGATCTTCTTAAGCTTTTTATCCCGCATAAGGTCGCGAATAAAATTATCCATCTCAGTATCCCAACCACGTGCTACATAAGCTGCAGCTCCGGAAATAAACCAATCTGGTAAAGAAAGTAGATAGGAAGACTGGAACATATCAGAAAGACTACCGCCATACATCATATCATTAATAAGCATATCGGCTACTTTTTCCTTCAGCTCTTTTTTGTAATCCTCCATGATGCCGGGGTAGGCGATTTCTACTTGTGAACGAATAAAATCTGTCTGACCACTGATGTCAAAACCAATTTCATTGATACCAACATTGCTTTGCTGTAGGTCAGAAACAGAATTGTACAGGAAGATTTTAGTTTTATAATAAGATGAGTAACCAATTACGTCAGTAATCTTTTCGAATTCCTTTTCAAGGTATTCGGCGCCTAGTCTTGCGATTTCATTACCTCCATCATAAAAATAAATTTCAAAATTTTCGGTACTATAATATCGCCAGTTAAAATTTTTGAACTGCATCCTGTTTTTTCCAAACTCCACTTCTGCTCGCTGTGCAAAGACAGAAATCCCCACTAAAAACAGTAAAACCGTAAAAGCACTTAGGCGAAATTTTTTGACCACTGTATTAAATCTTCGACGTATTAGAATTGTAATATAATGAATAATAACGTTTAATATCCACTTCAATATCAAGTTTTAAACCATCTTCCAGGTACCCGACAAACTGCTCAGAAAAATAGGGGGCAAGCGATACACCCTTAGTTCCTAAACCATTAAATATAAATATAGTTTCAAATTTGGGGTGAATACCAATAAATGGTTTTCTATCAAGGGTTGCCGGTCGTATGCCAGCTTTCTGATCTTTTATCTGCACATCCCACTTTATTAATGCATTTAGCTTGTCCATTATTGTGTTTCGTGCCTTTTCTGTAGGTGTTGTTGATAGATCTTTCCATTCATAAGTAGATCCTGCCCTACTCAAACCATTAATCGGCGGGGTTATAAAACATCCTTTATTATAAATTCTATCTACTTGCTCTTTAGATTCCAAAAACAAAACTTCGCCCTTTACCGGCCGGAAGGGAAGCCATGAAAACCAATCATCAGCTATTTTACTACCTGTACAAAGTATCATTCTGGACGCAGTGAATTGCTGATATGTAACTTCATTGTTAAAAACTTCAACATCTTCCTGGTTAAAAGTAGTGTCCAGAAGCATATCATTTTTTATGAAATAAGTACGAGCAGCATCGAGCATTGTATTAATGTCAACAAAGCCCCCTTGCTTAACGATCAATCCACCGGCAGCATTATGTATCAGCGGGAATCGGGCCGACTCATAATTTACTTCCACGTAATTTTTAAACTCATCATAATGCCCTTTAGCCATCCAATCATTTTGATCACCTATGCTTTCAAACGGACGATAGATATCTGTCTTGTGAAAAAAAATACTCGATAGTTGCTGTTCTAGTTGTGAATAAAAGGGATGGAGATACGGAAATAAATCATCCACTCGCCAGGTTTTAACAAACTTTCTACCGGTGATAGGATTAAATAATCCCGCGGCTACACGCGATGATGAGTTTGGGTTTTTCTTATCAACAATAAGTACTTTCTTTCCTCTTTTTATCAATTGAAATGCCAGTATTGTTCCAGCTATTCCCTGACCAATAATCAAATAATCTACCTTTTTAGAATTCCTTACCAACTGCTTGTTTTTTCGCAATTTTAAAACATTTTTGTGATCTTATACACATATTTATGATCAAGGTTCAGACTTTTACTTTCAATCCAACTTTTGCTGAAAACACCTACATTCTTTATGATGAATCGAAAGAGTGTATCATCATTGATCCCGGATGTTTTTTAAAACAAGAATATGATGAGCTAAGCAACTTTATTGAAGAACAGCAATTAAAACCTGTTAAGCTTGTCAACACCCATTGTCACATTGATCACGTGCTTGGGAATAGTTTTGTGAAAGACACTTATAAAATACCTCTATACATTCATAAAATAGAGACAGAAGTACTTTTCGCGGTAAAAAACTATGCGGAATTATATGGATTCGGTGGCTACCAGGAAGCATCACCTGATCATTTTATGGAAGAGGGAGAACTCCTTGAATTCGGCAATTCGTCCCTTGAAATTCTTTTTGTTCCGGGACATGCTCCTGGTCATCTGGCATTTTTATCAAAAGAACAAAAGTTTTTAATAGGTGGCGATGTGCTTTTTGATGGAAGCATTGGTAGAACAGACTTACCTGGCGGAGATTTTGAAACATTGATTAATAGTATTCATACCAAACTATTTCCACTAGATGACGAAGTAATCGTTTACCCTGGGCATGGCCCCACCACAACCATTGGAAAAGAAAAAATGTCTAATCCATTTTGTGCTTTAAAAAATTAAATCGTGAAAAAACACTTACCCAACATATTAACACTTTCAAATCAATTGAGTGGTATTATAGGAATAGTGCTGGCTTTTGAAGGTCAATTGCTTTATGCGGCAATTGCCATTTGGGTAGGAGCCGTTTTCGATTTTTTTGATGGGTTTGTGGCCAGGTTGGTCAAATCTGATTCTGAATTAGGAAAACAGCTTGACTCATTGGCTGACATGATCACCTTTGGACTATTACCTGCGGTGATCGTTTATCAGCTCTTATTGCCCCATCTTGACAATCAATATTTAGCAGGTATTGCATTTTTGATTGCTCTTTTTACAGCCCTTCGTTTGGCTAAATTTAATATTGATGAAAGACAAACAACTGAATTCATTGGGCTGCCATCACCAGCATCTGCCATCTTTATATCAGCATTACCATTTTATGTTGAGTCTGCTACATTTAGTTTTTTAATCAATCCTGTTTCTCTCATACTTGTATCAATTATTATTTCGCTTTTAATGGTTTCGGAAATACGCCTTTTTTCCTTTAAAATAAAGAACCTGAGTTGGTCTAAAGATAAGTGGAGAATTAACCTCCTAATTATCGCCGTTATCCTATTTTTTATCCTTCAAGTGTTGAGTTTACCGTTAATTATTATACTATATTTTCTTTTCTCGCTATTGAACAATAATTCCCATAAAAAATAAGTTGATAAATTACATTTGGGGGAGTAAGTGGTATTAATATATTAAATTTGTAAACTTTTATTTAATTGTTATTCCGGACAGCTCAACGACCTTCTCTCTTATCCTGATTTTGTTTTTTGGGAATGCAAATTCAGGCATTTAAATAATTAAGGTGAAAAAATTTTTATCGATAGCATTTTTCATTTTCTGGCTACAGGCAGAAGCTCAAACTCATATTGATACAATTCAATTAAATGTAGAATGGAAGGGCATAAAAACGATTGAGGTAGAAGATGGATCCTTATTTAAAACCATTGATCTGGAGTCAGCCCTGTTTTTACCAGAATATAATTTCCTTCCCTTAATTGAACATTCATTTCAATACAATGAAAAAATCACTCAAGTTGACATAATTGACTATGAAATAGATAGCACATCGCTGGAGGAGGTTAATATCATTTATCAGCTAAGAACAAATTCACCAATTACTTCTTTTAGGAATATCCAATTAGACAATAAGGTAAATTCTTCCCTATTATTCTTTCCCTTTGTAATTGAACAGCAGCAAGGAATCATCGTAAAATTAAAATCTGTTCAATTAGCTATTACTTTTGCAGATGAAATAAATGCACCTAAAACATTAAATCCAAGTAATAAAAGAACAGCCAGCTCCCTTTTAGCAGACAATGATTGGTATAAAATTGCGGTACTTGAAGATGGCATTTATAAATTATCAAAAACGTTTCTCGATCAGCTAGGCATTGACACCGATAGAATAAACCCAAAGAAAATTAAAATTTTGGGAAATGGTGGAGGGATGCTTCCCCAGGAAAATTCAGCTTTTAGATATGATGGATTAAATGAAAATGCCATTAAAGTTGTAGGTGAAAGTGACGGAATATTTGATGATGGGGATTATGTATTATTTTATGGACAGAGCCAACACCAGATTTCTATCGATGAAAATAGTGAAATCAACTATTCACATAATATTTATTCAGATACCACTTACTACTTTATTTCAGCTACAGGATCGGATGGATTAAGAATTGCAGACGCAGAAAATGTTGATGGTAGTTTTCCAGTGATTAATTCATATGATGATTTGCAATTTTATGAAACTAACGAGTACAACATACTAAACTCTGGTCGAGAGTGGTTGGGGCATTGGTACAGTGCGATTCTATCCAGAAATTATGCGGTTGACACCAAAAATGTAATACCTAACAGTGAGGCTAGTTTGATTGTGTCAGCATTGGGATTAAGTGCGGTAGCTACTACACTTGATGTTAAGTATAATGGTGAAGAAATTGGTGCGGTTTCATTTGCTGCAATACCTAAAGGGTCTTATTTAACGAAGGGCTTTTTGGAAACAGAAGCTTTCGATATCGTGCATTCTGGCAATATTCAGCATGAGACGATTATGAACCTTAGTTTCAATAAAATAAGTGGTGAAATTTCTTCCGCATATCTCAATTACTTTATTTTTAAAAGTAAAAAAAGCCTAATACCTGATAATCGTCAATTAGTATTTCGATCAGTAGAAAGCCTTAACAATCCTTTTTCCACCTTCCAATTAAATAATGCTGAAACTTATACAATTTGGGACATTTCTGATCATCTCAATCCAATGAATCAGAAATTTAATAGATCCGGTAGTACAATTTCCTTTTCTACATTGACCTCAGAATTAAAAACCTTTATTGCTTTTGACCCATCAAATTCACTAACGCCAATTCCAATTGGACAAATCCCAAATCAAAATATCCGTGACAAAAATGTGCCCGATCTGATCATTGTCAGCCACCCAAATTTTGTCAATGAAGCGAATAGGTTAGCAGACCACAGGCGATCATTTGATGGTTTAGATGTACAGGTATTCACCACTAGCCAGATTTATAATGAGTTTTCTTCCGGTTCTCCGGATGTAACTGCCATCCGGGATATGGTGAAGTATTTTTACGATAAAGGAAATCAACAGAAGCTAAAAAATTTGCTGCTTTTTGGAAGAGGTTCTTTTGATTATAAAGATCGGATAAAATTCAATACAAATTTTGTTCCCATCTATAGCAGTAGAAATTTCACAAATCCGGTTTCAACATATTCATCAGACGACTATTTTGCATTTCTTGAAGATGATGAAGGGGAATGGCAGGAAACTTATTCCGGAGACCATACAATGGATATAGGAGTAGGGAGGCTTCCTGTTACCACGAGCGAGCAAGCAAAAATAATTGTAGATAAGTTAATTAATTATAGCCTGCAACCGGAAAATCTGGGGGAATGGAAAAACGAGATTTTTTTTATTGCGGATGATGGAGATGGAAACCTACACCAACGAGATGCAGACAAATTGGCTACACTTGTGGATACCACATATACCAATTTTAATGTTAATAAAATATATGTAGACGCTTACGAACAGGTAATAACCGAGCAAGGTGAAAAAGCCCCTGAGGCAAATATCGCCGTCAATAATGCTATAGAAAAAGGAGGGATTATTTTCAACTTCACTGGTCATGGTTCTGAGACCAGGCTGTGTTCTGAAACAATCATTGATATTGATGCAATTAACAGTTGGGAAAATAATCACCGATTACCACTATTCGTAACGGCAACTTGTGAATTTGGAAGGCATGATGATCCTCGTATTATTTCTGGGGGTGAGCAACTTTTGTTAAGTAAAATCGGAGGGGCAATTGGATTAGTCACTACTGCCAGACCTGTCTATTCCAATTCTAATTACCAGATCAACCAAGCTTTCTATAATAGTGTGTTTGAGAAAAAGGATCTTCAATACCAGGATCTTGGAACCATCTTTAAGAATACTAAAAACAACAGTCTTAGAGGCAGTTTCAATAGAAATTTCATATTGCTGGGAGACCCTAGTATGAAGTTGGCCTTTCCTGAAAATGAAATACAAATAATTGCTGAAGCAAGTGATTCAAAAGTACCGGGGGATACTTTGGGTGCTTTAGAAAAAATCAAACTAACTGGAAAAATTATAGATTTAAATGGAAGTGATTTGACTTCTTTTAATGGGATTCTGACAGCAAAAGTATACGATAAGCTTGCCGAAACGCAAACTTTCGGTAATGAAAGCGATCCTTTTACTTATAAAGTAAGAAACAGTCTTTTGTTTAATGGTGATGTAACGGTTGAAAACGGGATATTCTCATTTGAATTCGTAGTTCCAAAAAATATTCCTCAGGTATTAGAAAATGGCAAAGTAAGCTTATATGCACAAAATCAGGATCAATTGGAAGCAGCGGGGTCTGAAGTAAATTTTGTGATAGGTGGAGCTAAAGAGGCTGAAGTTGACAACAAATTACCTGAAATAACCTTGTTCATTAATGACACCAGTTTTATTAATGGTGGTTTAACAGGATCAAATGTAAAAGTATTAGCATCTATTTTTGATGAAAATGGGATTAGCCTACTCCAGGAAGATCTTAATGATGGAATAATTTTAACACTGGATGATGGTAGTTTTAAGTATGTTGGAGACTATTTTAAAAATGAATTAAATACCTATCAAAAAGGGTGGTTAAACTATCCTATTAATGAATTGGAAGAAGGGTTACATACCGTAACGGTAGGGGCCTATGACACCCACAACAACTATAATGAAGCAAATATTGAATTTCACGTGATGGAAAGTAGTAACATCTTCGCAGATAAATTGATAAACTTTCCCAATCCGCTTAGAGATTACACTAATTTTAGTTTTGAACATAACCGGGCAGGTGAAGACCTGGAGTTAAATATTCAGGTTTTTGATATGACAGGTCGGTTTGTGTTCAATGGCTTTACAGAATTCAAAAATAGCCCAGGTAAAATTGACAATATCCATTGGAATGCGAGAAGTAGTAGTGGAAAAAAATTAGAACCGGGAGTATATGTATATATGATTAGAATTCGTTCATTGAAAGATGAATCAAATTATTTTTTGAAGAGCAAATTGTTAATCATTAATTAATTATCTTTAAAACCTCAATTAATTTCTTGATGAGAAGAATATTAGTAGTATCGATTATTTTTTTAAGCTTTTCCTATTCGCAACTAAATGCGCAAAATGTCGGGGAAATTATTGGAGCTGGAGAAGAGGACAGAGTAATTACTACCGCTGTGCCATTTATGACCATTAGTCCGGATGCACGTGCCGGAGGTATGGGTGATGTAGGTGTAGCGACCTCTCCTGACGCAAACACAGTCCATTGGAACGTAGCTAAGCTAGCATTAATTGAAGATGATTTAGGATTCTCATTGTCCTATACACCATGGTTGACTAACCTGGGCATCAATGACATGTCTATTTCATTTCTAAGTGGATATATGCGTATCAACAAAGAGCAAACTGTTGGCATAGCTCTTCGATATTTTGATTTGGGTGAATTTCAATTCACCGATGAAAATGCTGCAATTATCCAGGATTTTAATCCCCGGGAGTTTTCTTTTGAAGGATCATATGCCAGGTTACTAAGTGAAAACATGACCATCGGTATTACTTTAAAATTTATCTACTCTAATATGACGGGTAATTATTTCACTACTACTGATGAAAGCCAGGCAGGAACTAGTATAGCAGGTGATTTAGGCTGGTACTGGAATAAAGACATTGATCTAATTGGAGCAAATACCAATCTAGCTTTAGGTGCTTCTATTACTAATATAGGTTCAAAACTCACCTATTCTACGGATAGTCAAAAACAATTCATACCAACCAATTTGAGACTTGGAACAACATTAACTACAGAATTAGACCCATATAATAAGTTTTCTCTATCAGTTGACTTCAATAAATTAATGGTCCCTACACCACCTATTTATGAAATTGATGATAACGGAAATCCAGTTGTCGATCAAAATGGGGATCGAATCATAGCCAAAGGTAAAGATCCTAACAGAGGATTAATTTCAGGAATGTTTGGTTCCTTTGCCGATGCTCCTAATGGATTTCAGGAAGAGTTTCATGAAATAATGTGGTCAATGGGATTAGAATATTGGTATAACAATACATTTGCAGCCAGAACAGGTTATTTTTATGAACATGCATCAAAAGGAAATAGAAAATATTTTACTGTTGGATTAGGTTTTAGATACAATGTATTTGGGATAGATTTTGCATATTTAATCCCACAACAAAATAATCATCCATTGGCTGATACTATTCGATTTTCTCTACTCTTCAACTTTAATAAAAACAAAACAACCACATCAGTAACTGATTAAATTTAATGATCAATAGAGTTGTCGCTCCTCCCTTTGTTGAGCCAGCATTTTTCCCTATAAAAAAAGCTTCTTCTGATATCTTAGAAGGAGGGATTCCATTTCATTGTATTAACTCAGGTAATACGGAATTAATTAGATTAGAAATAATATTTAAAGCTGGCAAATGGTATCAGGAAAAAGAAGGACAAGCTGTGCTGACTTCTAAAATGCTTCTTGAAGGAACTAAAAGCTATACATCTAATGAAATAAGTAGCTCCTTTGAAAGAAATGGAGCATTCTTTGAAATTTCCTCAGGGATGGATTACATCAATTTTACAGTATATTCCTTAAACAAAAATCTAGAAAAAATTCTACCTGTCATTAATGAAATAATGACAGTTCCTGTATTTCCTGATAAAGAATTGGAAACATTAAAAAGTATCCAAATTCAAAATTTAAAAATTAATCAAAAGAAAAATAATTTTCAGGCTTCACAACTATTCAGAAAAAATCTTTTTGGAGCTGATCACCCTTATGGTAAGTCATCCCAAATAAATGATATTGAGCAACTATCTAAAGACAACATTGAGGAATTTTTTCATCATACCATTAAAAACAACTTTGAAGTAATAGTAGCAGGAATGATATCTGAAAAAGATCAAACGCTACTAAAACAATTTTTCGGGAAATTTAAACGAACTAATTTCGAAGAAAATAAAAGTATTTTCCCTTCTATAAAACCAAGTAAAAAGTCCATTGAAATCAATGACAGCCTTCAAACTTCGCTAAAAATTGGAACTATAACATTCCAAAAAAGTCATCCTGAATATCCTATACTTTTAATTTTTAATGAAATACTAGGAGGATATTTTGGGTCAAGATTAATGCAAAAAATCAGAGAAGAAAAAGGTTATAGCTACGGAATCCATTCTTCAATAATTCAACATGCTAATGAAGCATATTTCATTATTTCTTCAGAAGTAATTAAGAAATACAAATCTGATGCAATTCATTCAATTTACGATGAAATTAAGGATTTAATAGATAACAAAGTCCCTCAAGAAGAACTAGAAACAGTGAAAAATTATTTTAAAGGATCCTTTTTATCAAGTATCAACTCACCATATGCGCTTGCTGATAAATTTAAAAACATCCACTTCAATAATTTATCTTACGATTTTTACGAATCCATATTTAAAAATATAGATGATATCAATCCGGATTCGTTGCAGGACTTTGCACAAAGAAATTTTCAAAATATTGATTTTACAGAAGTATCGGTAGGATAATTACAATCTATTCCTCTTAATAAATCCATACCCTTTTGATAAGACATTAAAATCTCAATTAAG
>JBNLGO010000061.1:0-20412 GCA_050306095.1 Cyclobacteriaceae bacterium | reverse complement strand
TTTTACGAAATATGACAATATCTTAGCAATTAGAAATAGTGGGAAGGTCATTCGAGAAAAATTTAACCATCATTGAATCAATTCATGCATTTGACTTAGTTCGATTTGTTTTGTTTTTTTAGTTAACGATCTGATACTGACATGAAAATTTTTCCCAACCGATCTACTTTTCTTCAAAACATCGCAAAATATATTTTTGATTTCATTGTCGTATTTGCAGGTGTGTTTTTAGCTTTTTGGCTAAGTGAGTTAAAGGACCAACGAAATGAGGCACAAAAGAAAAAGGAAATCTACATTGCTATTTATGAAGATCTGAGTTCATTTCATGAGTCCGGAATGAGGGAATATGATAAGGGGTTTGTCAATTTTTTTGAAGGTCTTGACCATACTACCGACAGTCTTGTCCTCTCTAAGCAAATACCCCCAAAATTAAATCTATATGGTGATTATTGGAAAATCCCTATCATCAATTCCCTTATCCAAAGTGGAATGGTAAAAGATATTGATATCATGACCTTTAAGAAAGTCGCTCGGTTTAATGTTTTACATCAAAATCTACTGGAAAACATCAAAGTTTTCAATGATTTTTATGACAAATACATTACCGCAGAATATGACCAGGGAATGGACCATTATTACGTGGCTGGAACTAATCAGCTCAAACCGAAATATTCTTATTTAAATGAAGCACTGGCCGGGATAGCTGAGTTTTCAGAACTTTTGGTAAATATCTCCTATGATCTTTCGGTAGAGATTGATGAGAAGTATATAAAGAATAAATAATTTATCTCATTGACCATCAAGTAAATAAATAATATTCTCTATAATAATTTATTGACATCCGTTTTGTTTATATTCAAACTTATAGCGGTGGCTATTTTAATACTTCCTGGGAGTTATTACTTTTTCAAATCTTTATGAATAAAATTAAATCTAAGAGGATAGGATCATTAGACCTACTAAAGGGTTTGGTAATGGTGATCATGGCACTTGATCATACCAGAGATTATTTTCATTATGACAGTTTTTTCTTTGATCCTGCCGATCCGGAACATACAAACACATTCTTATTTGTTACAAGATGGATTACGCATTATTGTGCCCCCATATTTAGTTTTCTTGCAGGTATTTCAGCGTTCCTGGTGGGTCAACGAAAATCTAAAAAAGAGTTGTCCATCTTCTTATTAAAAAGAGGGATTTGGTTGGTGTTCATAGAATTCACAGTCGTCATTTTCGGATGGAGTTTTAACATTCACTTTAACTCCTTTGGTATGCTGGTCATCTGGTCATTGGGAATCAGTATGATATTTCTGGCTGCTTTTATTCACTTACCATTAAAATATATTCTCATCGTAAGTTTAGGGATCATCTTTGGCCACAATTTTTTAGACTATGTGGATGTTGAAAACAATTTGTGGTGGTCCATTCTTCATCAGCGAGGATATTATACATTATTCGATGGAATTAAATTACGGGTGGTGTACCCAATTGTACCTTGGATTGGTGTCATGTCGCTGGGCTATTACTTCGGTTCATTTTACAATCGAACCACCGAACCTCAAATTAGAAAAAAACTATTTGCGAAAATAGGAATGGCAACCATCTTATTATTTTTCATTGTCAGGGCAATCAACCTTTATGGAAATCCAAAACCATGGTCAATATTTGATACCATCCCGCAAACCCTCTTTTCATTTTTAGATCCTTTGAAATATCCACCTTCGCTTTCCTATCTTCTCATGACGTTGGGGCCCACATTTATTTTCCTGGCCTATTCAGAAAACATGAAAGGGAAAGTGGTTAATTTCTTAAATGTGTACGGGAGGGTTCCTTTTTTCTTTTACATCATTCACATCTATGTCATTCATATTTTTGCTACGATGCTGGCAGTTCTTACCGGTTTCGGATATAAAGCAATGATATTAACCGGGTTTGTTTCTGGTACCGAAGCATTAAAAGGTTTTGGACTTAGTCTTGGCTATGTTTTCCTAATTTGGATTGGCATAACAGTGATGCTCTATCCTCTGAGTAAAAAATTCAGCGATTATAAATTGGAACACAAAGAAAAAAGTTGGCTCAGCTATTTTTAATTGAATTCCTTCCTTATATACTAAATCCAATTAACGGATTAGATATGTTCATTTAGGATATTAAAATTATCTCTATGAATATAATTGCCAATTATTATAGTAGGAATCATTTTAAAGAAGAATAAATCAGTATATTAATTTAAACTTTAGCTATCAGATAGGAATATTGGTAGTTAAAAGGCTACAACCCTATGGAATCACATCAGACTTCTTTACCAGCAAATAAGTATCGTTTTATTGGCATTTTTTTATTGTCATTTTCCACCTTGTTACTCGAAATTTCATTGACCCGTGTATTGTCTGTGGCGCTTTGGTATCACTTTGGTTTTCTGGTAATATCTACTGCATTGCTTGGTTTTGGTGCCTCAGGAACAGTTTTAACCATTTGGAATAACTTGAGGGAGAAAATTTCTTTAGACAAAGCCATGACATGGATTTGTATCCTATTTTCCATTTCGACCTTATTTAGTTTCTGGCTAATGCAACATATTCCCTTTGCACCATTTAGCCTTTTGACTGACTCCTCCCAATTGCTTTTTATGCCTTTATATTTTATGGTAATAGCCCTTCCGTTTTTCTTTTCGGGATTGGGAATATCCCTGCTTTTAACCCGTGGAGCAAAGGATGTCAATCACTATTACGCATGGGACCTGGCGGGAGCTGCATTGGGATGCATAGCGGTCATTATCGTTTTACCTTTTGTGGGAGGATCCGGTGCTATTTTCGTCGCTGCAGCCTCCGGAGCTTTCTCGGCGATCCCATTTACCCTATTGGACAATCGTCGAAATAGTATACTTGCAGCTGGGTTAAGTATTCTGATATTCATCGGTGCATTTTTTGGTGACCATATCATTCCTATCCATGTCACCTCTAATAAAGGAAGTTGGCTCAAAGACCAGGTTCCAATAGCAAGTGGCTGGAATTCTTTTTCAAAAGTTGATCTATACGAGCGGCCAGCAGATCCTGAAAACAACAGGTTTTCATCTCAATTTTTTATCATTGACCGGGGTACTGCTGCAACGGGATTAAGTGATGTTCGACCTTACCTGGATAGCTTGCAAATTGGTATTCCAGCAAAACATCCTATGAATCAGAGGGAATCGGGCATTTCAATACTAGGGAAAAAAGAACCACATGTGCTGGTGATTGGCTCTGGAGCCGGTGCGGATGTGTACACCGCTCTAGAATATGGTGCCTCCAAAGTAACGGCCATCGACATCAATCCATTGATCAATGACGAAATAGCTACCAATCCTTTTTTTAAACCCTTATTCGACTTACCGGAAGTAGAACTGGTAACAGATGAAGGCCGGAGTTTTGTCAAACGATCCAATGAGCAATACGATGCCATTGTCTCTACCCATACCATCACCAATGCAGCTATGGCATCCGGAGCATTAAGTTTATCAGAAAGTTACATTCTCACGACAGAAGCTTTTGAAGATTATATGGATCACCTGAAAGAGGATGGCATTCTCTTTTTTACCCGACCGGAATACCAGATCGCGCGCCTTTTTACTACCGCCAAAGAAGTGCTTAAGTCAAAAGGAATAGATGAACCTTCTTTGCACTTATACGCTTACCGTTTTGCGGAACCCGGTGATTCTTCACTCACATTTAGTGCAGGGTTTATGATGAAGAAAAAGCCATTTACTAAAGATGAAGTGATAGCTATTGATAAAAGCCTCGCCGATATGAGTGAAGGTGATGCCGTTGTTCAATTACTTTATTCTCCTTTGAGTAAATCAACCGATTCACCGCTAGAGTTTTCACCAAACCAGGAGGGAATTGCCATTTATGGGGAGATCTGCAGCACACAGGATTTAAAAACATTTTATCTAACTCGTCCTGAAGAGCTGGCACCTGCTACAGACAATAAACCTTTTTTCAATCATCGTACCCGTTGGTCTAGCATTAATCTTTCCATGATATCAGATATTTTCAAACAAGAAAAACGGGGAAGAATGGCCCTGGAAGATCGGCCCATTTCTGGAGTAACGCTATTGGTGCTCCTAATTCAAACAGCTTTAATTGCTTGCTTTTTAATTCTGCTACCGTTGTTTAAACTACCTAAAGAAAGTAAGCCCTTTATAAAAGGATTGCCTTTTATCTTATACTTTTCGGGATTAGGATTGGGTTTTATTCTGATCGAGATCGTTTTCCTACAAAAATTTACCTTGTACTTGGGACAACCCGTGTACACCTTTGCCGGAGTATTGGCAGGATTGCTTTTATTTACCGGAGTAGGTGCCTATTGGGGGAATCGATTTAAGGATAATCCAGGTAGCGCCTTAAAACGAATTATTCTCCTATTATTAGGAGTACTTATTATCCTGACTCTGATTACTCCATTTATTTTTAATTTAACCTTGAGTCTGCCTATAGGACTGAGAATTGTCATCGCAGAAATACTGATTGCACCGATTGGTGTTTTAATGGGGATGCCTTTTCCACTCGGATTACGAATGGTCAATGGAAAGATTCCCGCATTGGTCCCCTGGGCCTGGGGTGTGAATGGCTTTTTCACCGTGATCGGATCTATCCTTTCTGTTATTCTCGGAATGGCCTTTGGATTTTATATCGTCATCGCCATCGCCGGAATGTTTTACCTGTTGTGCTGGTTGATTTTGCCTAGGATGGAGAAAAGATAGCGTTCTATTGCTTTGTATATAAGTATATTAACCCTTTCAACAGCTGTGAAAATAATCTTTATATCAACATTTATTTTACTATCATCATTAACAATAGTCTATGCGCAAGATAATACTTACGAAGTTTATGCACTTCAATTTACTGGACCAAGTAAAATTTCATCTGATCATATTGCAGTTGGAGGAACTTCAGAAGATACGGTGACCGGGTGCAATATGTTCTGGCTACTAAAGGGTATTAATGATCGAATTGTACTCGTTGATGTTGGGTTTACGGATACAGTCACCTACAAGTCCCATCAATATATACGACCTGACAAAGTTTTGGAAAAAACAGGAATTACTCCAGAACAAATATCTGATATCATTATTACCCATCCTCACTGGGACCATATCGGTGGAATCGATTTATTTCCTAATGCTAAGGTCTGGATGCAAAAAGCGGACTACGAATATTTTGTAGGTACAGCCTGGCAAGAAGGCGGTTTTTCAGATGGATTTAATAAATCAGATGTAGAAAAAATTGTATCAATTAATTTAGAAGGAAGGTTAAAACTTGTAAAGGGTGATAGTCTTGAAATTATTCCAGGAATATGGGTTTTTATAGGATCAAAACACACCTTTGAATCACAATACATTTTGGTAAACATTAATAAAGATCCAATTATCATTGCCTCCGATAATATTTGGTTTTACTACAATCTCAATAATATGCTGCCCATCCCTCATTACACATTTGATCCGGAAGCATACGTTTATCAAATGAAAAGGATGAAAACAATGGTTAAGGATCAACGACTAATTATACCGGGGCATGATGCAGAGATTTTCCAAATCTTTCAAACCATCGCTGAAGGTGTCGTGATAATTAAATGAAAAGAAAAATAAACTAGAGTCAAAATCCATTTCAAAATTTAAACATGAAGCATATATTAATCTTTATATTATTATTTTCCAGTTTAAAGGCTTTTTCGCAGGCATCACAAAAGAATGATGAAGATGCCATCAAGGAGACTATTGAACTCTTTTTTGAATCTCTTGAAAAGCAAGATTCTATCCTACTGGTAAATTCCACTGAACTCGATGGGCAGATCTGGCGAGTCAATCATTTCAATGAACAATCGGTGGTAGATATGCGTGATGTACGAGAAGATCTGTCATCTTTAAACACATCCAACAATTTTAAAGAAATACCTCACAGTTATGATATCAAAGTTCACCGCGATATGGCCATTGCATGGGTACCCTACGAGTTTTGGGTGGATGGTAAGTTTTCCCATTGTGGAGTAGATGTCTTTACATTGATAAAAAACAATAACATTTGGAAAATTGCATCTACAGCATATACTGTTGAGAAAGATGGTTGTGACGAATTGAGAAAAGAGAAGAAATGATTTTAGAAAAATAAACCAGATTCCTTCCTTTTCTATTTATCATCTGTTTTCATATCCCCACGTACCACGCCCAATCCTGGTCTATTTCGTCCAAAAATTCATCGGTAACAACAACGCGTTGAAGAAACTTCAGGCTTTTATACCCGATTTGCCTTTCCACTCTTAATCGCACTGGGCCGCCATGAGGAATGGGCAAATCCTTTCCGTTCATTCCATACGCTAATAGTGTTTGTGGATGAAACGCATCCAGCATATCGATACTATCAAACCACCCATCATAGCAATAGAAATTCACAAATCTTGCGGTAGGTTTGATACCGGCATTTTGAAGTATCAGTCCTAATGGCGCACCTGTCCACTGTGCAATAGCCGTCCAACCTTCTTCGCAGGTATGCCGGGTAATTTGCTTTCGAGAAGGAAACTGTTGAATATCAGCTACAGAATATACACCCGGTTTCGTCACACTTCCTTCCACAGATAATCGCCATTCAGCAAACCCACCAGACTGTAGTCGATCAAATTCTTCGCTATAATAGGATTTAGAGGAATCAGCGGGATTGACTGTTCCTATAGCGGGAAAGGAAGATATATCTCTATAGTCGTATTCTTTAGCTAATGATTGCCCAGGTAATAAAGCTCGTTGAGCTTTGTAAGTTAATACATCTCCCATCCGAAGTATTTTACCATAGGTTGGGGGAACTGGTTTGGAACAACCAGGAAGCACCAATCCTCCTAACACCGCCAATCCAGTTCCAATGGCTTCTCTTCTGGTAAGGATCCGTTTATTTTTCTTTTTATTTTCCATAAGTCATGTATCGTATTTGTTGTAGAAATCCCGACTTGATGATCATCACTAAATGCACAAATAAGAAAAGTTCAAGGGCTACGGAAATAAAAAAATGAATGGTTCGGGCTGATTGGTATCCGCCAAATAGATCTAAAAGAAAAGGGTAGGCGGCTGTGATAGCTGGCGACATGGTCAACCCAGTCATAACCATTATCGGCATCATTATAAATATGACGGATAGATAGGCAAGCTTTTGTAAAACACCATACTTCGGTCCGGAAGTAGCTGCTGGAATTTGCATGCGAAGATGGTTCTTTACGTCCTGCCAGAATTTATTTGAAAATAACTCCTTTCTCCTTGGCCAAATGTGATGACGAAAATGGCCACTAAGAATCCCCAACATTAAATATATCAAACCTGCCCCCACAAGAAACCAAGCTGCCAAAAAATGAAGACTTCTACCCCAGCTATTTTGGTTAAACATATCATCAAAATTTCTAGTGGCACTTATAGGAGCATTAGCTGAATAGGAAATTGGAACTTTGTTTTCCCATGTTGCCTTCTGATAATTTGGGCTAAAAGAAAATTCTAAAAATGGTGGGGTTAGCTCGTTGCCCACATCACCCCAGTAAAGCCGGGGATTGACCATCAAAATTTCTATTCCACTGATTAATAAAAACAAAAAACTCAAGGTGACAATCCAATGACTAATTTTCACCCATCCTTTATGGTGACTAATAACTAATGGTTTTTCTTTTTGAAAACTCATTTGGAAAAGGTGTGGCTTGCTAGTATAATTTAATGATTATTTTGAAGAAGAAATAATAATGGGGAACCAAAAGATTTATCCACCCTAACTGTCAAAAAATAAGTTCTTTAAAATTGATGGCTACAAAAAATATACAATAAATATCTGCCAAAATGTATTCAATCTTTTGTGTAATCAAACCCTCTATTTATCATTCATTTACACCACTAAAATAACGAACCCTTATAAGTTGAAATAATTGATTGCAAAGATTAAAACCATATAATATTTTTATCAATATTCATTTATTTGATTAAACCCTTAACCCTAAATCAATTACATTATGAAAAAAAGTAAAAAATTAAGCCACAAAATATTGATCCTAATATTTGCGGTGGCCACTCTTACAGTTTCTGCCCAAGCACAAACCAATTTTTCAGGAACTTGGAAACTCATAAAAAACGAAAGTGAATTAAACTCCCAATTTAGCTTTGCCCCGGAAAAAGTAGTCATCACCCATGAAGGTAACAACATGCAAGTTGTGCGTGACATCAACATGCAGGGACAAGTGATTCCGGTAGATGAAAAATACACATTGGATGGCAAAGAATGTGAAAACAGTGGGTTCCAGGGAAGCACAAAAAAATCAACTGCTAATTGGAGCGAAGATAATTCAATACTTACTATTAAAACTTTGATAGAAGGTGGTTTTGGATCTATGGATACCCAACAGATTTATACAATGGTAGGCGAAAAGTTAAAAATAGAATCTGGTTTTTCTTCTGATCAAGGTGATATGAATGAAACCTGGGTATTGGAAAAAGTAGAATAATTTGAGTTACAGTAAAAAAATTAATCTGAAGAATCACGATTAATAGGAACTTTACCTTCTAAGTGCATTTAACAAATCAAATGCACTTAGTTTTTTTGTATAAAACGAAACCTGGTTTTTTTATAATACACAATCCTCAAACCACATTAATTCTATTGAAGATTTAGAATTTATCGCAAAATAAACCAATCAAAGAATTCACCATAAAACGTTGATTTTGTACTTTCGTCTTTTCAGCGAATGGATAAAAATAGTACCATGAAAAAATCACTTTATATTATAGCAGGCTTATGTTTTTTGTTTTCAAACCCAGTTTTTTGCCAAGAAAACCTCCCCAAAATTGATATTCAAAATTCTGATTTGAATAAAGCGGGAACTTCCATTTCTGTGTCATTAATCGGAGAACCTGTTGGCTCCGTCAAATTATATGAACCCAGGTGGGTGGATGCTACTGAAAATATGCCTGCTTATGGAGTGGTTGAAGGTTCCATTTTTCCAGTTGACCCAAATGGCTGGCCGATTAATTTCAGGGTATTATTACCTGCTAGTTGGTCGCAAAGATCCATGCAGCTGGGTGGTGGCGGAATGAACGGAACCATTACGGTTAATGAAGGCCCCAACCCGCTGTTGGATAAAGGTCTGTCATTATATGGAAGTGATTCGGGCCATCAAGGGGGATTCACGTTCCCAGGTGCGCCCAAAAAAGAACCACTTGCTTCGGGACCTACCTCAGGTGATGAGTGGGCATTAAATGAAGAAGCCATTAAGAACATTGGCTATTTGCAAATGAAAAAGACCCATGATGCGGCAATGGTCATCATGGAACGTGTTTATGGAAAACGCCCGGCATATAATTATTATGTGGGAAGTTCCCATGGTGGTCGTGAAGGGTTAACGGTTGCACAGCGATACCCAAAAGATTACAATGGTATCATCTCCAATGTTCCCATCGTAAATTTCTCGAGTTTGATGCTTGCCCCTGTGTTGATCCGAATTCAGGAAAAACCATTAAAAAATTGGGTGACACCCAATAAAGTGAATGCCATTAGAACTGAGTTCTTACGGCAGTGCGATAAACTGGATGGTTTGTCGGATGGAGTGATAAATAACTATGTGGCAGCACGAAACATTTTCAATGTGAACGATGGTGTAGGGCCATCTGATCCCTGGGCATCATTACGTGCCTCCAACAATATTGACCCTGATCCCAATGATAAATCTGCCTCAGCAAAATTGACGGATGAGCAAATCAAAACCATGGAGTTTGTATATAGCACATATCCATTCTCCACACCTCTTGCTAATGGGGTAAAAGGTTTTGGGATGTGGCTGCCAAACATCGAGCCGGATGGTTTTGGAATGATCACTGGTCAACGATTTAATGGACAGGAAGGTGCGCCAGAAAATGCCCCAAATCATGTTTTTCTAGGTACTCTTGGTGTTACTGGATTTCTCATGCAAGATCTGAAAGCCAACCCTCTTGATTATGAAGAAGGAGGGAAGTGGAACAAACGGAGGGAGCAAATTTCGGAGTGGTTAGATTCCACAAACCCTGATCTTTCAGAATTTTACAAAAACGGCGGAAAGATCATTCTTACCATAGGAACTATGGACAACATAGCATCACCAGGAGCTCAACTTGATTACTACCAGTCATTATTAGACAAAATGGGTCGAAAAACCATAGATAAATTCGCTCGACTGTATGTGGTTCCTCATGGTGGCCATGGTTTGTCAGGGAAAAGTGCTGGTATAAATGGAGATGGCGAAAAAGTAGATGTAGTTAATATAGCCAGGCCAAATGATGGCGATAACATGGAGCTATTATTCAACTGGGTTGAAAATAATCAGGCCCCAGCTAAAACTCTCGTAGTGAATCAGCAAGGAAGGATTAGCGAAAACAAAGAAGGAAAAGGATACTTATTATGCTCGTACCCAAACTTTCCTAAATATAAAAACGGTCCTAAAAACCTGGTGTCTTCTTACGAAAGTGCTGCGAAATAATATCAACAGATTAATTTAGAATTCATATAATAATAGGAACCCATATATATTGCCTTTAGAAAAAAATGTGAAGGAATCAACTTTCCCAATATTCTGGATGTAGAATACATAGTTAAACTTGAATGGTTATTGCCATGAAGTTGTTAGCCACCCAGCTACTCTAAATTAAGTTTTTTCTATTTCATAGAACTTTATCGTGATATTAAATTGTTCATTCTGTACAACAAATACACTTAAACATGGATATTCAAATCTGTCAAAGTTGTGGAATGCCTCTTGACAAAGACCCAAATCATGGAGGAACTAATTCAGATAACAGTCGAAGTACCAAATATTGTAGCTTTTGCTTTCAGGAAGGAAAATTCACAGATGGAGATATTACACTCCGGGAAAAAATTGATAAAAATGTGCAATTAGCAGTTTCCTTGATGAATATGCCAGAAACCCAAGCTCGGGAATTAGCAGAAAGCATGTTACCGAAATTGGAGAGATGGAAGTCTTAAGTTTTATTCCTATTTTAAAAGGTAATTAAAATCAATTCAATGAGACCTTATACAATATTTTCACTCTTTATTATACTTCTACTCCTAAATAGTTGTAAACAAAACGATGAAATATTCACACCCATTCAAGGTGAAATTAATGGTCCATTTATTGACGTTTGGGATAATTTGACATTTACAAGCAATGAACAAATAGCCAATTATTTTGGAGCAGATTCCATTAAAGGCGCCTTTATTGATATACATGGAGATTTAACTATAAAAGGTAATGTGACCAATTTATATGGTTTAAAATATCTTTATAGTGTCTCAGGAAACTTAACCATAGAACCTAATTCCTTTAAAAACAGTTTGGGAAGTTTTCAAGGGCTGGAAAGTCTAACTTCTGTTGGTGGTGATCTAAAACTTTCTTCTTTTTATGCTATTGATCTTAAAGGTCTTACCAGACTTAAAAATGTTGGAAAATATCTAACTATTAATTACGGTCTTTCCCTTATTAGCCTTACGGGAATGGAATCATTGGAAAAAGTAGGGTATGGGCTTAGGCTTATTTCATTGCCTAAATTGGATAATTTAGAAGGACTTCCATATATGAGTTCATTATTTTCATTGTATTTAGAGAACTTACCTTTATTGAAAAACTTAAAAGGTCTTGAAATTTTTCCAGAAATAAATTCACTTGAATTTAAAGACAATGAAAATCTCGAAGATTTATCCGTAATATCAAATGTTGACTGGTCAAATATATCTGTAATTAATAATTCAAAATTAGCTTCCCTAAATGGTATTGGAAATCAAACCATTGCAAATAACATCAACATAGTCGACAATATAGCACTTAAGGATCTTCAAGGTTTGGCAAGCATTGAAATTGTTGATGAATTATCTATTTATGGCAATGGTTTTACTAAAATTGAAGGATTAGAAAGTATTACTTCTATAGGTATGTTAACATTGGCGGAAGAAAACCTTGTGGATTTTGTGTTACCGGAGATAACGTCTCTTCAATCTCTTAGAATAATGAATTCCCATGTTTCGATTTCCTTTCCAAAAATTGAAACCGATAAATTTCACTTTTTTTCTATATCTGGTGCTTCTCCAAAATTTCTGTTTCCAATTAGTGAAATTGAAGTTTTCGCATTGGAATTTACCAATGTGAATGATGAATTTGAATTCTCAGGAATACAACATGTAGGGTATTTAAGTACTTATGGTAGCACATTTAATACCAGTAAAGTAATTTTTCCAGATTTGGAGTCATTAGATGATTTGTTGGTTTTAGAAACCAATACTGAAAACCTCACCTGGGTACCCTACCTTAAATCAGCCATTGCTGTTAAAATACTTAATAGTCCCTCTATTAAAAACTTATCAGGTTTAGAGAATTTGCAAACTGTTTCTGATAAAGTAGAAATAAAAGGAAATTCAAATCTTGAAGATTTTTGCGCTCTTAAAAATTTATTCACAAACAACCCTAATTTGGATTCCGAAATACTGGGAAATAAATCAAATCCAACCAAACAGGATATAATTAATTGTCCTTGATTAATTGAGCGAACAGATTAGAAATATTTTCTTCTAGTTTAATAGGTTGATTTTCTTAATCACCATTTTAGGGTGTTTAGGTTCGATCGATAGTAAGGATAGTTAATTTAATCTTTTCAACCCTGCGCTTCCAGCACCGCTATTGTCACCATATTTACTATCTCCCTCACGGAGCAGCCCATTTGTAGAATGTGAACCGGTTTTTTCAATCCTAATAAAATAGGGCCGACTGCTTCGGCTTCGCTCATTTCCTGGATAAGTTTGTAGGCTATGTTTCCTGATGCAAGATCCGGGAAGATTAAGGTGTTTGCCTTGTTTTCAACAAGTCTGGAAAATGGAAATTGCTCTTTTAACAATTCTTCATTGAGAGCAAAATTGGCCTGCATATCACCATCTACAATTAGATCAGGATAGTCTCGGTGCAAAATCTCGACGGCCTTGCTCACTTTGTTGGGAAGATCTCCTTCCACTGATCCAAAATTAGAATATGACAATAAAGCGATTCTTGGAACGATATTGTATTTTTTAACAGCCTCGGCAGTAATTACGGTAATATCTACCAATTCCTGGGCTGTTGGATTTTCATTCATAGTGGTGTCTGCAAAAAAGAAGGGACCCTGCTTGGTCAGCATCAGGTACATTCCAGCTGCTCTTCTTACTCCATCCCGAATTCCTATGATTTGTAAGGCCGGACGAATGGCATCCGTATATTTTCTGGTAATACCTGAGACCATGGCATCTGCTTCCCCGGTATCCACCATCATGGCGCCAAAATGATTACGCTCGTGCATAACCTTCCTGGATTCATAAAGCGTAAACCCTCTTCGTTTTCTTTTTTCAAAAAACAAGTCTGCAAAACGACGACGCGTTGATTCCATGGCTTTAATTCTAGGATCAATAATTTCAACATCCTCTAAAGCCAGGTGATATTCTTCCATCAATTCACGGATGCGATCCACATCTCCTAACAGGATAGGTTGCGCAATTCCTTCATCTTTTACTACCTGAGCAGCCTTTAATATTTTATAATTATCTGCTTCTACAAATACCACCCGCTTAGGATTTTGCTTTACCTTGGTAGTTATCGACCGGATTAATTCATTATCCAATCCAAGTCGGTTAATCAACTGTTGTTCGTATGCTTCCCAATCCGTAATGGTTTGTCTTGCCACGCCAGAGTCAATAGCTGCTTTTGCTACAGCGGGAGAAACACCCCAAACTAGCCGTGGATCATTAGGTTTTGGAATGATATAGTCTTTACCGAAACTTAAATTAACAGATCCATATGCTAGACTCACAATATCAGGTACGGGTTCTTTCGCCAGATTGGCAATGGCACGAACGGCCGCAACTTTCATTTCTTCATTGATCTTTGATGCACGCACATCTAATGCACCACGGAAAATATATGGGAAACCCAAAACATTATTAACCTGGTTAGGATTATCACTTCGGCCTGTAGCCATGATCACATCCTCCCGTGCATCTGTCGCATCTTCATAGGTGATTTCAGGATCAGGATTTGCCAATGCAAATACAATCGGATCTTTGGCCATACTTTTGACCATGGCTTTGCTCACCACATTTCCTTTGGAAAGTCCCACAAACACGTCTGCATCTTTCATGGCATCTTCCAGCGTCTTTGCTTTTGTATTGGCAGCGAAAAATTCTTTATAACCTACTAAGTTTTCACGGTCATTTGTAATCACTCCTTTACTATCCAGCATCATTAAATTTTCCTTTTTCGCTCCAAGCGCCAGATATAAATGCGCACAGGAAATAGCAGATGCACCTGCTCCATTCACTACAATTTTTACTTTACCTATATCTTTTCCGGCAATTTCACAGGCATTGATCAATGCAGCAGCAGAAATAATAGCAGTACCATGCTGGTCATCATGCATTACGGGGATATCCAGCTCTTCCTTCAATCGCTGTTCAATCTCAAAACATTCCGGCGCTTTTATATCCTCCAGATTAATCCCGCCAAACGTTGGGGCAATGGCCTTCACGGTGTTAATAAAAGTTTCCGCATCTTTAGCATCTACCTCTATATCAAACACATCGATGTCCGCATAGATTTTGAAGAGCATTCCCTTTCCTTCCATTACAGGCTTTCCCGCTAATGGACCTATATCCCCTAGACCCAATACGGCGGTTCCATTTGAAATTACTGCTACTAAATTTCCCTTTGAGGTATATTTATAAGCATTTTCTTTTTCCTTTTCTATTTCAAGGCATGGATAGGCAACACCGGGCGAATAGGCCAAGGACAAATCTCTTTGGGTGCTATGGGGTTTGGTAGGGATGACTTCAATTTTTCCTTTTTTTCCTTTTTCGTGGTAGGAAAGGGCTTCTTCTTTACTAATCTTAGACATGTGTGTTTTGATTAAATTCGTAAGCGAATCAATAACTAAATATAAAATATTCTTTTGCGATCATTTATGACAATTCACATTATGAATATTAAATTATTTTCCATCACAATTGTTTTTGAATAATCATTGAATGATTCCGCAACATACAATCTGAGAAATTTAATCTGGTTTCAACCTAGTCATAGCAATAGGTGAGTTTCTATGAAATAAATTCCACTATATGAAATCGATAAATATTTTAAATTCTATCGGATACTTTGTTGTTCAATTTTTTACCTTGAGCTCTATTAATTTATAAATTTCCTCCACCCAGGATTTAAACTCCAGGTCAAATCGAAAGCCATATCCTTCACCATATTTTGGGGCCGATAGTATCAATTCTTCCAGGTGTTGGGGGAGGTCTAAATCAGTTACTTGGTCAAATGCTTTTTGACCGAGCACCATTCCTATTTTGATAGAGTGGTCACAGGGAATTAAATAAATGATCCTTCTATTTTTTATACATAGCCGAAGGCTCCATCCATATTTCTCTCCACTGAACGTCCATTCTTCCATTACATGCATGTAATTGCTATGCATATGTTCAACAATTTTTTTCCATAAGGAAAAGTTATCACCTAATTTAATTGAGAGGTCAAGGGTAGTAGGTTGATGTGATTTGCTGTCAAAAATGCTGAGTGCCATGTTTATACGAGTTGATCTATTTTAGAAACAAATCATATGGCATCTTCAGTTCTGCTAATTGCTTTCTTTTATACAAAATTCCTTTTGTGCCCCTAAAATTAGTTGTGAAGTATTACCCAGTGAAATGGTCATTTCCAAGTCGCCACAGATAATTGATAAATCTTCATCAGGAATTTTCATCGGTTGCTCTCTTTTACGCTTCTTCGATGATTTTTTAGAATAATAAATCTGGTGCTTTCTGATCAAACAAAAAGCACGATTAGCATACGCTTCAATATAGTAGGGCTCCAGTTTTATGGCTTTGTTAAAATCCTGCCTCGCCTTTTCAAATTCCATATTATTTAGGTAGGCAGTACCTCTGGCAAAATATCCTTCCGCAAAATTAGGATCCAAATCAAGACACTTAGAATAGCTGGAGATTGCTGCTTTTAAATTTCCTAGTTGCGCATTTTTAAAACCCTCACTATAGCGCGCATAAACTTTTTTCTTTTCCTCGTTTGGTGTTGGTACGCCATCCACTATTTTCTCTTTTACCTTTACCATTCCTGTAGAATAATAGGAAGTGCTTTCGTTGATTAATTTACCCTTGTCAAAAAAACTCAATTGCTTTAACTGACCATTGGGATAGTACATTTCCCATTTTCCATCTTCTTTTCCATCAATGAAACTACCATGCTGTTTTAATGTTCCATCCTGATAAAACTCCTCTTCCCAGCCATGTTCTATTCCATTCCGATAGTGACGCACTAATTTGAGTTGCTGGTTTTCAAAATACATGGATCGTTTGCCATCCAGCCTCCCGTTTATAAAAGTGCCTTCTCCCAGTTTATCTCCTGACAGATAATAATTGATAAATGGTCCTGTATAGGCAGAATCTTTTCCGATCAAAAACCACCGATCTCCCTTTTGCTCCATAATGTTTACTGAGGGTATCTTTTTTATGGATTCAGGACGATCATGATATTTATTGGTAATAATGAAAATGCCTGTATCTGTTTTTTTCAAACCAAGAGATTTCAGGGAATCACGATCTGTAATCATTTGTAATGAAAAAATATTTTCCTTCTTAAGATTATTGAGTTTCTGATTTGGGCGTGAAATAATCGGGATAGAATCAACAATAAACATTTTAGCCACCTGACCGATAGAGGTCAACGGCAGAAATATCAATATCAGTATTTTAAGTAGGTGAGTACCCATATTCATCACTTCATGAAAATTACAAAAAATATCTTCACTTCGACCATTGGTGTAAGCTTATGGCTAAGGATGATAAAAAAGGATTGGATAGTTATAACTACTCGTTTAATTTTAGTTCCAAAATGGCAAATATTTTCCTAAAATAATGGAGCATGCTCACTGAAGTAAAAACAACTTACCTGGAAATGAATAGTGTGGACGATTTCAAACCCAAAGAAGGTTTCGTTCAAAAGCTGAAAACCCTGGAAATCCAGAATGATCAATATATAAATATGATGCTGTTTTGTGGAGTAGGGCTTCCATGGAAATGGTATAGCCGCTTGCAATGGAGCCAGCAGGAATGGGAGGAATATTTTTCTTCTCAAAAATCAACATTGTATCTGGGGATGCAAGGCAAAAAGATTATTGGTTATTTTGAATTGACACATCATAAAGACAGTAGTATCGAAATCATGTTTTTTGGTTTGTTACCTGAAATGATTGGAACGGGCATCGGTGGCATGTTGCTTTCTCATGCTATTCGACAGGCATGGTCTTCTATGCCAGAGCGGGTTTGGGTACATACCTGCAACCTGGATGGACCTGGAGCACTTCAAAATTATCAATCTCGGGGCTTTTCTATTTATAAAGAAGAAGTTGAAAAGGAAGATGTGCCTGATCAAAAGACTTTATTGCAATTAATATCTAACTATTTTGAGGGGCATATCAATAAATATTCACCTTCATAATCAGGAATAACTTAAATATGGTACCCACCGGACATATTTATTAACTTATAGAAACTTAAATTTCACTTTCACTTAAATCCAAAATTAATATGAAAATCATTTTAACTAAATCCAGTTTGTTATTGACCATTTGCATGCTACTCATTGGTTTTACTTCCAATGCTCAGGAAAAGAAAGCCAGTCCGGCAGCCGAAGCAAGTGGCAAAATCGGGGATGCTACGATCACCATCAATTATAGCAGTCCGAGTGTAAAAGAAAGAACCATTTGGGGGGAGCTTGTTCCGTATGGAAAAGTTTGGCGAGCAGGAGCAAATGAAGCCACCACTTTTGAGACTGATAAAGATGTAAAAATTGAAGGTCAATCTCTTGCTGCAGGTAAATATGCTTTCTTTACTATTCCAGGCGAAAAAGAATGGACGATCATTTTTAATAAAAATGCTAAACAGTGGGGCGCCTATAGCTATGATGAAAAAGAGGATGTTCTGCGCGTAACTGTGAAACCAAAGAAATCTTCAGAAATGAAAGAAAGGCTTGAGTATTCTGTAAACGATAATGGAATAGTGCTTAGCTGGGAAAATTTAGATGTCCCGGTTGCCGTTAAATAGATTCATATCTCTGACAATTTGGATTTCCGTTGACCAGCAATGATTAGCGGAAATCCTACTTACTATATTTAAGCATTCATTTGCTGCACGCTATATACTCTATTCTTTAATTGCCAATTGATCGAAAATGTAATGTCATTGTGATACTTCTGTGACATGTTTTGATTTCATTTACTCTCCCTATGAAAAAAGTGTTGGTAATAGAAGACGACCCTGAAATCGTCAATTTACTTGAAATTCATTTGAAAGATCTTTCCTGCGAAGTGCTAAAAGCTTATGATGGCAAGACAGGTCTGGAAAAAGCGCTACATGATCATCCCGACCTTATCATTCTTGACATTGCCCTACCGGAAATGGATGGCATAGAAGTTTGTGGAAAAGTACGGGCACAGAAAAACACACCCATTATCATGCTCACTGCTAAATCCGAAGAAATAGATCGAGTATTGGGATTAGAGCTGGGAGCTGATGATTATATCACCAAACCATTTAGTGTCAGGGAATTTATTGCCCGGGTAAAAGCCATTTTCCGGCGAACAAAAATGATCCGTGAAAGCATTACGGAACAAGCTGATTCCAATATACTTTTTGAAGACCTTTCCATTGATATTGAAAAGAGAAAAGTTTTGGTCAATAATGAAAAGGTGGAGCTATCACCCAAGGAATTTGAATTGCTCGTGATGATGGCTTCCCATCCGGGAAAAAGCTATTCCCGCTCTGATCTACTTCGGCTTATCTGGGGCTATGACTTTGATGGGTATGAACATACTGTTAATTCTCATATCAATCGCCTTCGGGCTAAAATCGAACCCGACATGAACAATCCAAAATATATTATCACCACCTGGGGAGTAGGCTATAAATTCAACGAAGAAATCTAACGCTATGAAAACGCAAAAAACGTTAACGAATCGACTCATTACCAAACTCCTGCTTAGTTTCCTATTTCTGGTCCTGTTGATAGGCGCTTCATTTACATTCATTGCGGTGCATTTTACAGATATGTACTATGAGGAGACTTCACAAAAGTTGAATTCTGATATAGCGAATCATATTATTGAAGAAAAATTTGCCAATGCATCACCTTACTTAGATGATGGTTCGGTGAATAAAGCATTTTTTGGTGATCTGATGCATGATATGATGGCGGTGAATAGAAGCATTGAAGTGTATCTGCTGGATGATGCCGGGACAGTTCTCTATTCGGTCGTCCTTAGTCATGACAATCCTAATGACCCTTCCCCACATGTAGACCTCAAACCCATTCATGAATTTATCGCCCATAATGGAGATATTCATATTCTAGGGGATGATCCAAGAGATCCCGATAATAAAAAAATATTTTCGGTTGCTCCATTCGATCAGCAAGGTCATTCAGGATACATCTATGTAGTGCTTGTAAGTCAGGTATATGAAAGTGTAACAGCCTCCCTGTTTTCCAGCTATTCACTAAAATTAGGTGCTGGGACAACCATTTTAATCATGCTCTTTTCATTATTGATAGGATTTATTAGTATATGGTTTCTCACTAAAAATTTACGTCAGATAATTGATGCAGTCAAAAGGTTTCGCGAAGGAGATCTTAATATTCGGGTGGAACAACCCGAAAAATCTGACCTTTCAGTTTTGGCCCAGTCATTCAATGAAATGGCTGACACAATTGTCACAAACATGGAGAAAATAAAATCGGTAGATAATTTGAGAAGAGAGCTCATCGCCAATGTATCCCATGATTTGCGAACACCTCTTTCCATTATGAAAGGATATGTGGAAACATTGCAGATGAAAAAGGAATCTCTCAGTGATAAAGAAAAAGAAAACTACCTCGACATTGTACAAGATAGTTCTGATAAATTATCAAAAATGATCTCTCAGCTTTTTGAATATTCAAAGCTGGAAGCCAAACAAATCACACCCAATAAAGAGCCATTCTCTATTACCGATCTTGCGCTTGATCTTATTTCCAAATACAAAATTCTCTCTGAGAAAAAATCAATTGAAATAAACCTGGAAGCTGATAAAAACCTTCCTCTGGTTTTTGCGGATATCAGTTTGGTTGAGCGGGCTATTCAAAATCTGATGGACAATGCTTTAAAATATACCCCTGAAAACGGAATGGTCATTTTGAAGATTAAATCCAGCGAAAAATTTGTGCAAGTAATTGTCTCGGATACCGGTCAAGGAATCCAGGAAGCAGATCAAACCTATATATTCGAACGATATCGGCATAGCGAAACCAAAGAACGCGAAAGTGCAGGTCTTG
>JBNLGO010000060.1:0-20641 GCA_050306095.1 Cyclobacteriaceae bacterium | reverse complement strand
CAGAATTTATTGTACTAGAATTGATATCTTTTATATCCTGATTGGCAAAATTTGCACCTAATTTTATTCCCAAACCTACTCCTTGAGCGTTGATAGCAAACGGCATTGCCATTGCTAGTAAAATGATTATAACAGCCTTTTTCATGAATATTTGTTTAGTTAGTTAATATTGTATTTGAAAGATAATTAGCAATTATGGAAAAACCAACGTTGCTTTAATTTCACTTTATTAACCAAAAATCAATCCAATTATTTTCTTCCTACTTTTTAAATTCACCATCCACTAATCTGAAAATCCCCAATGGGTTGCTATCTTTCAATTCTTCCGGCAATAAAAATTCAGGGAAATTTTGAAAACAAACTGGTCGGGTAAACCTTTTAATTGCCATTGTGCCCACAGATGTGCTTCTGCTATCTGTCGTTGACGGAAACGGTCCGCCATGAACCATTGAGTGACAAACTTCTACTCCTGTAGGATATCCGTTTATGATCAATCTTCCTGTTTTCAGTTCCAACTGGCTAATTACATCCTTGTAGTTTTTCAAATCATTTTCCGTACCATGAATGGTAATAGTCAAATGACCATTTAAGCTTTCCACAAGATGTTTGTACGATTCCCGCTGATCAACTGTCACCAATAATGTGGACGGTCCAAAAACTTCTTCTTCCAGGTTTTTATCACTAAGCAATGCTTCAACTGTTGTTTCAAATGCATGGGGAATGCCTGTTACTCCGTTAGGGTTTTCTTTTCCTTTCGCTAACAATGAGACATTGTTACTTGTATTTAACCCATCTACACCTTTATTATAATTACTTTGAATACCAGGTGTGAGCATGGTAGTAGCAGTTGCAGCTGTCATTTCTTTTGAAAACAACTCGACAAACTCTTGTTTATCTTGTGACTCTTCCATCAACACCATACCAGGATTAGTGCAAAACTGGCCCGTTCCTAAGGTAACTGATGCTGTCAATTCTTTGGCAATAGCTTCTTTTCTTTGGCTTAACGCTTCCGGTAAAATGATAACCGGATTGGTGCTTCCCATTTCAGCATAAACAGGAATTGGTTCCTTACGTGCATTAGCTGCATCAAAGATAGCTTTACCACCTAAAAATGAACCCGTAAACCCAATGGCCTTAATATGCTCATTGTTTACAATGGCCATTCCTACATTCACAGATTTACCATGTACCATGGAAAATACTCCCTCGGGCATACCTGTCTGTTGAGCTGCTTTAATTATAGCAGAGGCAACCAACTCGCAAGTTCCAGGATGTGCCGGGTGTGCTTTTACTATTACAGGACATCCTGCTGCCAAGGCAGAAGCTGTATCACCGCCAGCTACAGAAAATGCCAATGGAAAATTACTTGCACCAAATACCCCTACAGGGCCTAAGGCTTTTTCCATAGACCTTGTATCAGGTTTAGGAATAGGTTGCCTATCAGGATCAGCCTGGTCAATCCGGGCATCTACCCATGATCCATCCTCCAAAAGTTTGGCAAAAAGTTTTAATTGATTCATGGTTCGACCTCTCTCTCCCACAAGTCTAGCTTCCGGAAGACCTGTTTCTTCCATGCATCTTTGAATCAATGCATCTCCAAGGTTCAAAATTTCATCTGCAATTGCGTTTAAAAAAGTGGCTTTTTCTTTTCCACTTTTATTGCGATAAATTCCAAAAGCCTCTTTTGCTTTTATCCCTGCTTCGGCAATTTCCTTGCTTGTTGCTTCGATAAAATCAGTTGGCAAGCTTGTATTAGCAGATGGATTAAATGCCTGAAAACTATTGTTTCCTTCTGCAGCTATGTTATTTCCAATAAAATTCTTTCCGTGTAAACTCATTTATTCAACTGTGTTTATTAGTGTTCCAATTGGTTCAATTGTAATACGAATTTCATCTCCGCTTTTCAATGTAAAATCAGATCCCGGAACAATACCGGTACCTGTCATCAAAAAACTTCCATGGGGGAAACTACATTCCCGATGTAAATATTCAATTAAATCTTCCGGTTTTCTAATCATCTGACTAAATTCTACCTCACCTTCAAAGACCTTTTCTGCCCTTCTGAATATTTCCAACACGATCACTGTTTGAGGAGAAAGTGGTTTCTCAGAAACATAAATACAAGGCCCTATCGCAGCACTTGCATCATAGGTCTTAGCCTGAGGGAGATATAAAGGGTTAACTCCTTCTATGCTTCTGGAGCTCATATCATTTCCGATAGTATAACCTACTATTTTCGCATTGGAAGTAGCAAAAAGCGTTAATTCGGGCTCAGGTACATCCCAGGTAGAATCTTTACGAATTTTTACAAAATCACCACTTCCAACTGCTCTACTAGCCGTAGATTTAAAAAACAGTTCTGGTCTGTCAGCACTATATACCCTTTCATAAAAATCTCCGCCACCGGCATCTTTCGATTCTTCCTGCCGACCGACTTTACTTCTAAGATACGTTACTCCCGAACCCCAAATTTCCTGACTTTGAATAGGTGGCATCAATCCTGACGTGATATGCTGTTCTAATTCGGAATCAGGTTTGAGTACTTGTGTTAGGCTTAATAGCTTTTCATAAAGATTATCATCATTTACAAAAGTGTCCCAGTCTTCATTAAATTGGGAATAATATTTTCCTTCATGTTCAAAAACAATTCCGCTGGTGGTTTTATAAATTTTCATAGAGGTTAAATTTCTAATTCAAAATAAAATTAATAATTAATAAAGATACTGCTGCGGTTGACCCTAATATTAGTGTTCCGAGACTAAACAATTTATATCCGGTTTTGACTTCCATATTTGTCATCTGAGTTAATACCCAGAAAAAACTATCATTGGCGTGCGAAACAACCGATGAACCTGCACCGATGGCGATTACTACGATGGCTTTCTGAATTTCTGTTTCAAACCCCAAATCACCCATTAAGGGCACCATAATGGAAGCGGTGGTAATTAATGCTACAGTAGATGATCCTTGTGCAGATTTTAATGCTGCTGCTAAAAGGAATGGCAATAAAATACTAATGTTATATCCTGATAAGGTTGAACCAATGACATCAGAAAGACCTGAATTTTGTAATACCTTCCCAAATATTCCTCCGGCTCCGGTTATTAAAATAATAGTTGCCGCATCCTTTAAAGCTGTACCTACCCACCCTTTTGTGGAGAGCATTTCCAAATTAAACTTTTTAGGAAGCAGAAATGAAAGTAATGTACCAATTAACAGTGCTATCACAGGAGCTCCTATGAAATTAACAATGCCCAATATTGTTTCATTTAATGATTCCTGATAATATTTGGCGATAGAATTAAGGACGATAAGAATAATAGGGAAAATCACCGGGAAGGATGATTTAAATAACCCTGGTGCTTTTTTTAATTTTTCTTCGATTTCATCTTCGCTTACTTCAGGATTAGGGTCAATATAGGTTTTGGAGGCTACCTTAATTGCAAAAATCAACCCTGCAGTCAAAGAAATGGCACTTACTGGTACACCAATTAGAATGACCAACCCAATATCAGCTCCAAGGATTCCGGCAGCAGCAATTGGCCCGGGAGTTGGGGGTACCATGGTATGTGTAGCTGTAAGGCCTATACCCAAGGCCACGGCTGTACACGCAAGCGAAAGCCCCGCTTTTTTTGTCAGACTTTTATTTAACGGTGATAGTAATAAAAAACCGCTATCGGCGAAAACAGGTATAGAAACAAAATAGCCAATAACGCCCATCGCTACAGGTACTTTTTTTCTTCCCGTCAGTTTTAAAATAGCGTTTGCCATGGTATAAGCGGCACCGGAATGCTCCAAAAAAGCCCCCATTACCACACCAAAAACTATTAATATTCCAATGGTTCCAATGGTTGAACCAAATCCTTCATTGATAGATGTTAAAATTGTCTGGGCCGGCATCCCAACAGCAAAGCCATAGAGGATAGCTACAAAAAATAATGAAAGAAAAGGGTGTATGTTGAGTTTTGCAGTTAAAACAATAATAAATACTATACTCAATACAAGATAGAGTACCTCCATAATGATTCAGGTTGGTTAAGCGTAATATCAAAGTTAATGGCAACAATTATATTGTTCATACAAATATTTTCAATGAAAAAAGACAAGGTTGGCGAAGAGGCAGATGGAAATTGAAAGAAGAAAGTCTGGAATCGGATAATAGAAAAAAGAAAAGCCCGTCTCCGGGCTTTTCATTGGTATAATTAAACTTATGAAATAAATTTTTCTATCGCCATCTTAAAAACCTGGTGAATTGAGATTGTTTTATAATACCCAATGGTCCCTCATAAATTCCTCCTTCCTGCCGGATATCTTCTACGAACACAACGATGGTATTCATTTCACCCGGTTTAAATTTATTAGCTGGAATAAAGTAGGTTCTTAACTTTTCATAGGCTGTATGATCACGATAATTAGGTCCTACTTTACTACTTCCTACAAACTCGCCATTGATATACACATCATCAAAATCATCTATTTTACCTAAAATCAACACAATATCCTCTCCTTCTAATTCTTTTGGAATATAAACCTGCTTCATGTACCAGGCATTACCATCATAGTTTTTAAATCCCTGACTTTCCCAATTTCCAGGAGCCATAATTTTTGTCCATTCGATTTTATCTGAAGAAAGATCGCTTATGTTAGCATTTCTCGGAGCCAGCGCAAAATTCCAAAGCCCTCTCAAGTTTACAGTCAAGTCTTTATCACGCTTGTTTACAAATATGCCAACATCTCCTTTGACGATCCCCCCTTCTATTTGGGCATCATATACGCGGACTGCAATGACATTTTTTCCATTAAAATTGATAAACTCATTTGGTATATAATACTTTCTATATGCGTTATAGGCGGTATTAAAGTCAGGAGGAAAGGCGCCCGAATAACCGATGAGATGACCATTGAGATATACTTCATCAACATCATCTATGTAGCCAAGAAATAAACTGTAGCTCCAATTAGGATCATTTAATCCTCTTCCATCAAATGATTTTCGGTACCATGCATACCCATCGTATCCATGAAAACCTTCATCTTCCCATTTGGAAGGAACAGCAATACTTTCCCAGCTTCGGTCATCGTATCCGGGCTCTGCCCATCTCCTTTGATCACCTATAGAAAACTTCCAAGTACCTTTGAGATTTAGAACTTCGTCCCAGTTTTCACCTGCTTCACTTTTTACAGCGATGAAAATCAGACAAATAACCATCCATATTACCCAACTCTTCTTCATCTTGTTTATATCTAAATCGTTAACTATAATTAATATTGAAAAGACGCTACCCAATCAAAGAATACATTTTTATGCTTGTAATATTCTTTCCAAAACTGTTTGTATTCTGTTCTCGGGATAATCACTAACGGATCTTCATAAATACCCCCTCGCTGCTCCTGATCATACACCCGAACGGCTATCGTATTGGATGCGCCTTTTTTCAATAATCCATTTGGTATATAATAGATCCGGTATTTATTCCATTCTTCATTTCTTGCCCATTTACTTTCGATATCTCCTGTACTGCCTACCCTTACCCCATTAATAAAGGTTTCATCCATGTCATCAATTTTACCAAGGATCAAAATCATATCTTTACCTGTATAATCTGAAGGAATCTTAAATGTCTTTCTGTACCAGGCAAAGCCATCATATTCTGTAAATCCTTGCCTTTCCCAGCTAGAAGGGACAATTATATTTTCCCAGCTGCTATCATCCAGATTCTTTTTAGAATTGACTTCATTATCGAACAAGCTGAATTTCCAGTTGCCAATTAAGCTGATGCAATTTTCTGTGTAAAGTTGAGTTTGGTATATCCCTACATCTCTTCCCATAATTCCTCCTACTCCTCCTTCATCAAACACCCGCACCGCAATAACATTTTCTCCCTTTTCATTTAAATACTCCTCATTAATAAAATAATTACGATCGACGTTATAAGCAGTAAAATAATTGGGTGGGAACCCTCCTATTCCACCAATATAATGGCCATTTAAAAACACTTCATCGCAATCATCTATTTCACCTAATCGAAGAAAGAGCGCTCTAGTATCAACTTTATCATCCAATTCAAATGTGGTTCGATACCATGCATACCCCGTGTAGTTTCTAAAACCTTCACTTTGCCAGGAGGAAGGCACTGCAATTTTTTCCCAGTTTGAATGATCATAATTAGAATCTGCATATTTTTCATTATCACCTAGTTGGAAGTACCACTTTCCTCTCAGGTTGACCACTCTATCTTTTTGGGCATTGGCCGTTTGACTTGCCGTGGTTAATAATATTATAAGTCCAATAACGATGTGGTATTTAATGTTTTTCATTTTGATCAATTATTTAATAATTAATAGAAACAACTTCTGAGGTAACTTTAGATATGAAGTTTATAGTTTTAGTGGCACTTGAATCATCACAAATGCCGGCCTGGTCTTCGATATTATTTTCTTCTGTATTTGTGAAGATGTTCGACTGAAGGATTTCACTCGATCGCAATTTGCTTAATACTTCGTAATTAGCTGAAAAGATGCTAAGAAAAACAATTAGAATGATGACGAATGTAATGGCCCGCTGTTTCATTTGTTTGGCGTTTAGAATTAAATCTATGTAAATGTACTGCTGTCAAACAAAACAGGTGTCACCCTACCGTAAACAAATGTAAAAAGTTGTCATCGTTTTAAAATGAATTGTAAAATCCACGAATTTGGGCCATAAAATCAATAAATAAGCTTATATCCTGTACCATGAACTGTCAATATAATGGCTGGTTTGTTAGGGTTTTCTTCAATTTTATGACGGAGTTTCACGATAAAATTATCTACAGTACGAGTGGTTGGAGACTCATCATATCCCCACACATTTTCTAACAGATCATATCTCGTGACAATTTCATTTCTTCGCTTTAAGAGGTAATGAAGGATTTCATATTCCTTATGCGACATTTTAATTTCCTCTTCCCCGGTATTTGCCGTGTATGAATTAAAATTAACCGTTAGCTTCCCAATGGTAAATTCATGCTGATCATTTTCCTTTGTGGTATTTTGCCCTCTTCTTAATACTGCTTTGATCCTGGCCAGCAACTCTCGCAATGAAAATGGTTTGGTCACATAGTCATCCGCACCAAGCTCCAGACCCAAAACTTTATCAATCTCCTCCCCTTTTGCGGTAAGCAAAATAATAGGTGTGCTAACTCCACCCGATCTAGCTTTTTTACATACATCAAACCCAGACATTTCTGGCATCATCACATCAAGTAAAATCAGGTCATAAGTGTTCTCCAATATTTTTGACAATCCCATTTTTCCATTTTCTGCTTGATCTACTTCAAAACCCTCAAACTCCAGGTTATCAGCAAGACCCAAGCGCATATTTGGTTCATCATCTACCACTAAAATTTTATGACTCATTGTTTAATTCTTTAATTGGAAAATTTAATATAAATGTGCTGCCCTTTCCTGGAGCACTCTCAAGTTGGACCTGACCATGATGTGCATCCATAATATGTTTTACAAGTGTTAAACCAAGACCTGATCCCTTGGTATTATGCACATTATTAGATGGCACTCTATAAAATTGATCAAACACTTCTTTTTGATGCTCACTGGAAATGCCGATACCATAATCCTTCACTGAGATGTAAACGTTTTGGTCATTGCTTCCGAGCTTAATATCTAATTGCTTTTTATCACCACTGTATTTGATGGCATTGTCGATTAGATTAATGATTGCCTCAGAAATTGCTTCTTTGTCACCTTTTAATGGTGGGATTGAAGTGGGATAATCATAATTGTAACTGAAGCCCTTATTCTTCAAATGAAAATCATACGAGGCAAATATTTCATCACTTATTGACTTTAAATCCAATTCCTGCATATGGAACTGTCTTCGTTTCGCTTCAATTTGAGAAAAACTTAAAATTCGATTGACAATCCTTGACAACCGCTCTGATTCCTTTTTAATGATGGTATAATATTCTTTTTTCTTTTCTTGTGTTTTAACACGATCCATCTCCAGTGTTTCAGCAAACATCTGTATTAATGATAGCGGTGTTCTTATCTCATGGGAAACATTAGAGACAAATTCGGATTTTGCTTGTGACAGCTGCACTTCTTTTCGAATGTTGCGATAGAGAAATAATACACCTAGTACAAGCACAATAATGAGGAAAAATAATAAGGCAAGATTCGTATAGGTTCTGTTTTTAATTAATTGATCAAGTGACACGCCTGCCTGGGCTATTCCGAGATAATAATTAGGTAATAGCCAAAAATCACGTTGATGGAAGTCAGACTTGACTTCTTCCTGATTTTCCACATCCCGAAAATCAAATGTACTTAAATCACTTTCGATCTCTTGCGTAGAAAAAACGAGCGAATCATTTTTCATATCATACGCGGATATAATAAATTTATCTTCCGAAATAGTCTGAATCTTGGGTGAAAGGGTTTTAGAAATAAACCATCTTGGGTTAATAGATATCAAGGCGTATCTATATGGTGCAAATTTCTTTTGCAACACAAAAAACAAGGTCATTTCTTCAACATCATCCATCTCAAAAGGCTCTATTTTACGAAAACCGTTTTCCTGGTATGTTTCAAGTTTGTTAACTATCTCCTTATTATTTGCAATTAATTCCTTTGAAGAAAATAGTACCTTCTCTTGCTCTGTAGAATCCTTTATGTACAACTTATTTTGCTGAAAAGTAGCATCCAATAGAACAATCGAATTTACGGACCAATTATCCGCCAACACTGAATGAATATAATTGTCATGATAGATGGATGCATCCTTTACTTCTATTTGTTCGATATCATTTGCCCAGCTTTGTACTATGTCATCTGAATATTGATTAATTGAATAAAGAATGGCATCAAGCTGATTTTGATAGATTTGATGCACCATTTCCTCATTTTTATTCAATGAAAAGACTTCATAAAAAGTTAGCACGATTATTGGCAGAAGTATTACCAATAAAAATATAAAGGTGATTTTACGTAGTGGGTTTTTTATCATTAATGGCTGAAAATAACTAATACGACTAATTTCCGCTAATAGATTTTGAATATCGGAACATTTATTATGATTAACCTACTATATTAGAATTCTAATGGACAAAAAACTAAAGCATTTTATATGAATTCTTTTTCTAGAATTTACCATTTATTAACTTTCTATATTAATAAGTAAAAAATTTAAACAGTAGGGGTATCATGAGATGGATTACGACTTTTTTATTACTACAATTTTTAAGTGTAGGTTTCGTTTTTGCACAATTTAACACTTCTAAAAAAGAATCTATGGAGGTTGCTGAAAAAGCAGTAATCAAAATGGAGCAAGGTGAATATGAGGAAGCCATTGCTTTGCTTGAAGTAGCAGAAGAGATGGATCCCAAAAACCTCAGTTTTACCTATGAAAAGGCCTATGCACATTACCTGATGAAAAAATATGACAAGGTAATTGAAATTATAGAACCTCTTCTTGATGAGAAAGGATCAAACGACCTCTTCTATCAGCTTATTGCGAACAGCTACGACATGAAAGGTGATTCGGAACAAGCCAATGAATTGTTTAACCAGGGCCTGAAAAAATACCCTAATTCCGGTCCTTTATATTTTGAATTAGGCACCAATGAATATAGAAATCGGGACTATGAAAAAGCCATAGCTACATGGGAAAAAGGGGTAGAAAAAGATCCGTATTTTGCTTCAAACTATTACTACTTAGGTAAATTATATGCTAATACCAGCGACAAGGTATGGAGCTTAATTTACTGTGAAATATTCCTCAACCTGGAAAGCAATACCCCAAGAACCCGGGAAATCAGCAACGTTTTATTTAATACTTATAAATCAGCCATATCAGTGGACGGCGATGGTAATCCTCAAATTAATTTCACTAAAGATAAAACCATTGATCCATCGAAAGGGTTTAAAATACCTTATTCTGTAGCCTATGAGGTCAATATTAGCATGAGCTTACCAAAAGAAAATCCAATAAATGAAACCGGTTTGAGCATCTCTTTCTTAAATGTCCTCCGAACTAATTTCATCAATAATTGGTATGAACATAAGCAAAACAAAAAGCATCCAACAGCTCTGTTTGATTTTCATAAAAAGTTATTGGAAGAAGACCAATTCACCGCGTATAACTATTGGTTGTTCTTAAAAGGAAATGAAGACGAATTTTGGGATTGGTTTAATCATAACAAGGATAAATACAAATACTTTGAAAATTGGTTTAATGAAAACCAGATCAACTTGAATTCAAACAATGTAGTTCTTAACAAGAAATAGAATAAAGATCTATTTCTTGTTCTCGTGAAGTGATGACAATCTCTGTCCCGTTGGCATTAGAAGTAAAAAGTTTCCTGATAATGTCAGGATCATTATTATCCTTAGAAATATGTGACAAAAATAGATGGGTAAGCTTTGGGGATCTATAAAGATCAAACAACTCAAAAGCTTGTTGGTTTGATAGATGCCCAAGTTTGCCTCTGATACGATTTTTTAAATGATAGGGATAACGGCCATTTTCCAGCATTTCATCATCATAATTTGATTCTAAGAATACTGCATGGCATTGTTTAAAATGTTCTATAACTACTTCATCAACTTCACCGATATCCGTTAAAACACCTATGATGGCCTGATGGTAGTAAATGACAAAACTGTGAGGATCAGCAGCATCGTGGCTTTTAGGAAATGCCTTGATTTTAAATTCACCAACATCCACTACTACATTAGAAAGTAAAGGAACGAATAAGGGGTTTTCTTGATAGAGTCCGGAATTTTTAAGCGTATTATATGTGATATATACCGGTAGATTATGCTTTTTGGATAACACCCTTACACCTCTGATATGATCGGAATGCTCATGCGATATAAAAATTGCTCGTACGTTTTCAATTTTTAAACCCAGCCGCTTTAACCTCTTTTCAACCTCGCGACAAGAAATGCCTACATCCACTAAGATAGCATCGTTTTCATTACCTATATAATAACAGTTTCCGTTGCTTCCAGAATTCAATGAGGTTACCTGAACATTCATTTTGCAAATCAATGAAATGATATTGAAATGCAAAAGACATTATACATTTTCGATGATTATAAAAATACTATTTGTCAAACGTTTGTATTTAATGACAACTGTTAATATTTTGAATGCTTTAAAAACTATAAACATGCTAAATACATTTCAAGACTTATTGGTCAGCGCATATTATTACATTCTAATTGCTGATGGTATGGTAGACCCCAAAGAACTTACCTTTGGAAATAGAATGATAGAAAAAGAAGGAATTCAAAAGGATGATTTTGAAAATAAACTAGACGAACTCAGTAATCAGGAAACATCTATAGTTGAAAAATATATCAAAGATTCACTCAAAAAAGAATCACATGAAAACCAGCTTAAAGTGGTGGCTTATATGGTAAAGATTGCTGATTCTGATGGAGTTAAAGACCCACACGAAATGACATCTATTCAGAGCATTACAGATGAGTTAAACCTTCATGTAAATGACATTATCAAGGCAAAAGAAAAATTGATTTAATATCAAATTATTTGATGTCGAATAACATATAATATTTTAATTTTTATCTATTGTTGTTTATGTATCAAATTATATATTATCAAGATTAAATGGTAATATTAATTGAATATATATAACTAGCTGGTAGATAAAGAAGTAAAACCTGTTGATTTAGTAGTAAATTCAATATTATTGAAAACTTGAAAACCAATTAACGGAGGATTTGGCTATTAAAAAATTAATACGAAAAGCATTAAATTTTTTTAATTATAAACTATCGCTCATTGGTGCCACTGTTATGGGCTTGATTGTTTATTATATCAATGCATTACATGGATTTATGCCAGCTACCATTGCTGCTGCAAAGCAATTTGCATACACCTTTTTTGTAGGTGGAATCATACTACGGTTTCTGGACTTTTTTTTAAAAAAATTGGCGCACAATTTTCAGGGTGTATTGATCGCGGTTTTGTTAAATTCTTCAATAACCATTTTATTGATTTATACAGTACACAGCATGAAAGGAACGCCTGAACCATTTTATTCTACTCTTCCTACAATTATACTGGCGCCATTTGGATTTTTTGGAGTAGCTTTTCAAAAAGGGTATCTTTCCAAAGAAAATTTAGACTTAAAAAAGGCTTCTTAAATCTTTTAAATATCAGTAAATTTTGATGCTTTATTTTTATTTATAATCGAAACTAAAAAAAACGAGTTTAGAGAGATATGGATTTTGGTATAAATACTGCAATTAAATATTTAGTCCCATTTTATGTATTGTTAATAATAATTGAGTTCCTAAGAGCTAGGGAGAACTATAATATAAAAGAATCTTTGTCAAGTTTTGCAATAGCCATTGTATCGACAGGAATTGCAGTATTTACGAAAGTATGGGCGCTAGCTGTTTTTGTATTTGTATCTGAAATTAGCAAAGAATTAAGAGTTGAATTATTGGGGTATGAAACTTTTGGATTTGCCTGGTACACCTGGATTATATGTTTAATATGTGATGATTTCAATTTTTACTGGCATCATCGCTGGAGTCATACTGTAAGATTACTATGGGCAGCACATATTCCCCATCATAATGCAGACACATTTAACCTAACAGTTTCGATCAGAAACGGCTGGTTCATCACCTTTTACAAACCTATATTCTGGCTGTGGATGCCATTAATTGGTTTTGAGCCTACCATGATTGCTGCTTGCCTAATTATTAATGCAGCTTATCAATTCTTTTTACATACACAATTAGTAAAATCACTTGGTACAATAGGAAGGATATTTAATAACCCATATGTACATGTAGTTCATCATAGTAGTAATGTAGAATACATGGACAAAAATCATGGCGGAATACTCGTGATTTGGGATAGACTTTTCGGAACTTACCAGGAGCCAATTAAAGGTCTCATTCCCAAATATGGCGTAACAAAAGGCCCTGGCACTTACAATCCAATTATTGCCAATACCCATGAGTTTCAGAATATTTGGGCTGATTTAAAGAAGTCTTCAAGTTTTAAAGACAAATTTATGTACATCTTTGGCCCTCCGGGATGGAGTCATGATAATAGCTCAAAAACTGCCAAGCAGTTACAAGCAGATTTAAGAAAAGAAAAGGAAAGGGAGTTGGTTTTAGAACGTTCTTCAGCTTAACCTGCATTCTATTTTTATTGTTGAAAATAGCTGAATAGCTCCATTAGCAGGGCAACTCCTATATGTAGGATAATTCCGCCCCATATATTTCGTGTTTTATAGACAAACACTCCTAAAATGTATCCACCTGCAATTGAGGTAATGGTTTCTCCAATTGGTTTACCAAAATGCAAAAAACAATAACACGCAACCATTGGAAGCACAGCATATCCTCTTAAATACCGGACAAAACCCAGCACCAGAAAACCACGAAAAAAATGCTCCACAGAAATAAAACTAGTGGCATATGAAAATTCATAAATCAACACCGATATCCACTGATGAATACCATAAAATGCTGCAAAATTATCACCGCCAGAATGCATATACCGTGGATAATAAGCATTAACATCCTTTAAATAAGATCCGGCATATAAGAATACCGCAGTTATTAATAACAGTAATATATATGGCTTGATATCAAATTTTCTAAACAATAATCCATACAGATTTCTCCCCTTTTTATTTTCCACAACTATATTAAAAATAATCAATGGAATGACGATAAATATCAAGCTTACTAACCACGAATAAACAGTAAAATAGAAATAGAGGTTTTTATCTCCTAACCCACCTCTTATCAATACATTGGGAATATAGGATTGATCGAAACCAAGTAAAGCAAAGCCAAATAATGCTTTCAGCCAAAATGAAGGTGTTTTTGTAAATGGTCTTCGGATATTAAAAGCATAAATCAAAAAACATACAAAGAAAAAAGGAACCGCATAAAATAGTACGACAATCAACCATTGAACAAATAAGTTGTCGTAATTTTCAATGTATGTTTCTCTAAAATGATATCGGTATTCAACAAAAATAGCTGCTGCCAGAAACAAAGCCGTTACTGCATATAGCTTTAGGTGTGCATAATTTTTATAATACTCTTTTACATAGGAAATTATTTTCCTCATTGGTCAATATACAAATGATTTAACTCGTTTATTGTAAATACTTAAAATGTCACTGTTATAACCAACTACATAAATTATTTACATAATCAGCAGATCCATCTCTTAACCACCCATCTAATTGAGCTACTTCTTTTAATTGCTGCCCTCTCATTCTTGGTACTACTACAAACTTGCAATTAAGTTCTGGCAAGGCTGTCATATCTCCCCACAGTTTTTCAAATTGTGTAATTGGAAACACATCTTCCTGTCCTTTCCCCCATCTTTTTTTCACATCTTTGATGGTAATATAAGTTGGCATTCGGCGGGAAAGTTTATTGACCTTTGCCCGAACCAACTCAATATCATCTAAATCACCAGGTTCCAGATCAAAAACTTTAAATAAAGCATCAATGTTGATCCAGAAGGTATTGCTATTATAATAACTTAAATCAAATTCAATCCGTTCATCGGGAAGTGCTAAACCTTCCACTAACCTTATTTTGCCATCAATATTTGCCAATCCTCCTCCCCTGTCATCGAGCTTTCTTGTAATTACTTCGCATGATATATCTGCTCCAGAATGAATATGCATACCGAGCATCTCTGGGCTGGCATTGGCTCCTAAAGTATCAATATTATGCAACAAAATGTATTTTAGCTGAGGCTGTTTCTGGAGCAGATTTTTCAATGTTCCATTTAATAACATATTGGGTACTTCAAACCAGTGACCAACAGGGTGAATGCACTGCTGGGAAATATTATCCGTATAATCTTCTCCTTCGCCCAACGTTTTAGCCCAATGAATCAAGGCATTCCGAACACTCTCTTGCATTTTTTGAGCTTGCTCATCCAGCAACTGCTGAGGAAGTTCTTCCCACAAAAACCTAAGGTCCTTTTCCGTAGGGACAAGTCGCAACCCGATAAATTTACCATCCGATAAATGTAGAGGTCCTTGGTATTGATAATTTTTTTCCTGCTTTAAATAATCATTGATAGCTCCATGTGTCAAATAACTTGTAGTAAACACATGAGGAATATCCATACCACATAATTCTGATATTTTCCGACTCTTGGCCAGGTGAGTTTCAACAAAGTTTCGGTGTTTACCTCCTAATTTTGCGTAATGATTAAGAGATTTAACCACTCCGGCACCTTTTGTCCATCTACTTCCCACTCCACCCGCTAAGGTTACGATGCAAAGCTCCCCATTTTTTAAGGATTCCATCCCGGCATTATAATATTCCTCATGACGGATGTCTAATGCAGAAATTACCTCTTCCTGTTTCACATCGATAATTTTGCTATTAACAGGGAGACGGTTTTGAGACAACCCTATTCTACCGGCTTTCAGGTCATATTTAATTTGACTGTGGAGCTCACTATCGAAGCCAAATTCATCCAATAACGTTTCCAGGGAGGTTTTTTTACTTGAATCCACGACCGACTGAGGCATCATTCTTTCTAAAAGCTGTGTCATGAATTGCTGATGGGTTTCTTTATTTTTATAAGCTGAACCAATCAACTCCAATTCACTACGTTGATGTTGCGTTAGTTTTTGAATGTCCTTTTTTAATAATGAAGGAGTAATGAGTGAGTAATATTCTAGTGGCATTAATGCAGATTCACTTGTTAACAATTCTGCAAAGGTTCCTTTCTCATTAATTTTGAAATCATAAACGACTGGATCCATAGCAAAAGGAATGGCTTTTTCCAATTTAGCTTTGGCTTCCAGCATGATTTCATGCAGCCTTTTTTGTCCCTTGTCTTTGTATTTTGGATTGAAGATGAATCCCATGCCACCGCCTGACATACCTCCCATCATCCAAAAACCCCAGAAATGCTCTTTGAATTCTTCCCTGATTTTTTCAATAAGCATTTCGGTGTAGATATTTGTAGCCCAAGGAATAATATCCTGAATAGGTCCTTTAAAGTTATCTTCAGTAAAATTACCTAGTGACTGGATTTCACCTTTTTTAATTTTATCGATTACTTCATCAAAATATTGAATAGCCGTTTTTCTGGCTTCCCATTCTTTTGTAGGTCGTAGCAAGTATTTTTCAGTCACCATTTCCAGCACAGGCCCGACATCTTGTGCCATACCACCATGAACTACAACAAGACTATCTTGTAACTTTTTTCGGACTTCTTTAGAAACATCATTTTGATCTAGTATGGTGTGTTTTGGTAATAATCTACCCTTGCTTAACCCGAATTCCGGATCACCTTCAGAAGCTTCTACCCCTTTAATGACTTTAATACCAGGCCATAACCCCCCACTATCTTGCCATCCACCACCTGAACCACCAATCCATTCACCTAGAATTGCCCGTGCTGCAACTAACCTTCTTTCCTCTTCTTCCAATGATCCAGACAAACTTTTTGCCTGATTAGTGGCCCGCATGCAAACAGAAATCAATGAGGCAAATAGATTTGTTGATACTGCCAATCGGCTACCTTTTGGAATATTGTTGACCTTACTCACCAGTTCTATACCTAGCCCGGGGCCAATCATTTTATTAAAAAGCACAGGTAAATCAATGCCTGAACCTTCCATACCCGGAGGAATGATGCCAGAAGAGATTACAGCAGCTTTTAAAAGCCCCAGATAATCTTTAGCAAAATCGAATACATCGGATAAATTGGTAATGGTAGTTGTTGCCCCTAAATCCACACTCGTTAATCGCAATACCGGTTCATCAATAATTCGGAAAAACGTTTCAATAGGTGGTTTCGGTTTATCTTTTTCTTTATTATCCTTTACACATAAATCAACCGAAATATTCAATACCTGTGCACCTTGTGGAAAGTCCATTCCCAGGAAAAAAATATCACTCCAGCCACAATGTGTTATATCCATTCTAACCGGAGTACTTTCATGGATAACTGGATGCAACCCGGTTTCAGGGTCTTTCTCTATTAATGTCTTATTTATCCTTAGTGGCTGATCTTCAGGATGCCCAATTCTAAACATCCACTGATTGCCCCTTGTCATTTTCACACTTCTTCTTACCTGATCAGCGAGTGTTTTAAACGCCAGTTGATGATAAGCCTCTGCCAACCCACTGCTAATACCTTCATTGGGGCCGTGCTCTTCTTGAATATTGAGAAAAAAATTAATAGCCTCTTCATACCTCCTTTTAAGCACTTTTTCATGTGCTTCATAAGGGATAAGACTATTTGTTGATATTCCGTGCCTGAAAGGAAGGTGGAATCGATGAATGGCGTATAAAAAAAATAACGCCCTTACTTTGTGATAAAGATTTTTACTTTCCTTTCTAAAACTTTCAAGTTCTTTACACTCAGATAATAATTGGTCTGTAGCCGCTTCCTTACAAAATGCATCCAAAGATTGGTTCCTAATTTCCGGATCTTCGGAAAGTATAATACTTACTAATTTCCCCATAATTTATTTCCCTACAGTAATTAGGTCTTTTGACACAAAATATTCCAATAATTCAGACATAAGCTGATCCCTGTCTTTACCACTTAGTGCTACTGCCAATTGAGCTTTAAAAAGTCCATATTTGGTACCTAGGTCAAATCGCAAGTCATTCTGCTCAATTGCCAGGTATTCCTCTCTTTTCGCTAAAATATTCAAGGCGTCACTTAGATTGACCTTATTTTCTGGCTGCTCTTTTATCAGCTGTTCAATAATCTTCATGACAGAATCATTTAAGACATGCATTCCATAAAAACATAAATAATGGCCCGTGCGAAGTCCTGGAACCAATAGCTTTTGCTCGGCTTCTGTAGGAGTGGGTTTTTCTATTACCTGCTCAATTTTATATAATTCCTGGCTTCCTTGTACACGTGATGCACCCACCACTCCAAAAGCAGAAATAAGATTTTCTTTTGTTGGCTGTACGGTAGAAACAGCACAATTTCTTTTTGCAGCAAGTTCTATCAATTGTTTGGCAGCAGAATTTTTCCCACGATTTACATACAAGTGATCACCTACCAAATGAAGAAACGGATTACCTTTTGTAAATGGATAGGCAGAATAGATGGCATGAGCATATCCCTTCGGTTCTTTTTGTTCGATAAAGGTGACTTCACCGGTATGATTTCCCAGCGAATTTTTAAACGTCTTTTCATCACCCGGATAATGAACAATGCCTATTTGCTCAATTCCTGCTTGTTGTATTTCATCTAAAAGAAATTCGAGTACTGATTTCTCTACTCCATTTTGATCAATGAGGGACTGTAAAGGAAGTTTTCGTTGATCAGGACCTGCCAGGGTAATGACTGCCTTTTTTATTTCCATTATATAGGAGGTTTTTAGTGTCTAATTAGTAAAAAATAACTTCCCGTGAAAATACTAATTTATCTACCTAAAATACAATGATAATTGGTGGAAGTTTACAATTATTAAAAGATTACTATAACACTCATTACAAATATTTAAACAAAAAAAAGCCACCTTATAGGTGGCTTTCGCACTCAATTAAAATAATGTCTTTATTACCTAATTGATAACTTCTACTTTCACAGCATTTAAGCCTTTTTTACCTTGTTCGACTTCGAACTGAACTTTGTCATTCTCTCTTATCTCATCGATAAGACCACTTTGGTGCACGAAAATGTCATCTCCAGAATCTTCAGGAATGATAAACCCAAATCCTTTGGAGGCATTGAAAAATTTTACTGTTCCTTTTTTCATTATAATTATAATTGTACTTAATAATAGCAATAAAAGTACGCTTTAATATTGAAAGTACAAGTCATTCGTCAATTAAATAGTGATTAATCTTTCTTTATAAGAAAGAAATTATTCCTCTGGTGGCAACAATACTTGATCCACCACATGAACAATTCCATTTGAAGCAACGACAGATCCAAGAATTTTTGCGCCATTTACAGTCACAGTTCCATCTTCTCCTACATTTATCAATACATTACCACCTGTAGCTTCATACAGCTCCATACCATCTGTGAAATCTTCAATACCGTAAGTTCCTGGTGCTGCATGATAAGTGATAATACCTGATAATTTACCTTTATTTTCAGGCTTTAATAATTCATCTAATGTCCCCTCTGGCAATTTGTCAAATGCTTCATTATTTGGTGCAAATACGGTAAGCGGGCCATTATTAGCCAATACATGTTCTAATCCAGCTGCCTGAACACCTGCCACCAAGGTAGAATGGTCCTCAGAAGACAAAGCAATTTGTAATATATTGGGTTGAGATGATTCATCAGAAACAGCTGCCTGTCCTTGTCCTGAAACATCAACGGATGAAGCCGATTCACTGACCTGCTCCTGGGCTTTCTTTTGACTACATCCACCAAGTATTAAAATGATGGAAAAAAGTATTAGTGATAGTGATTTTTTCATAATTCTCTCAGGTTATATTCGAAATTCAAAATAAAATTATCCCTCCCTGAAAAATTCACTTATGATTTGAATCACAATCATTAGAACACCTTAGGTAAATTATTCATTTTTGCACCCGTGGAATTAGAAATCATATATCGGGATGAGTATTTAGTTGCGATCAATAAACCACATGGATTATTAGTGCATCGTTCCCCAATCGCCAGAGATGCGGAAATTTTTGCGCTGCAAGAGCTTAGAAATCAAATCGACAGAAAGGTATATCCCATTCACCGGCTTGATCGAAAAACTTCTGGTTGCCTTCTATTTGCATTGGATGAATTGACACACAAGCAAATGCAACAGTCCTTTGCGGAAGGGAAAATCAACAAGAAGTATCTGGCCATTGTTAGGGGCTATACAGATCAAAACGGAACGATTGATTACCCTTTAAAAAATGATAATGGCAAAACTCAGGAAGCTATTACCAGGTATATTACACTAAAACAAACCGAGATTCCACTTCCATTTGGGAAGCATACTACTTCTAGGTATTCATTGGTGGAAGTTTCACCTGAAACAGGCAGAATGCACCAAATTAGAAAACATTTCGCCCATATACTTCACCCAATTATTGGTGATCGGCCTCATGGGTGTAACAAGCAAAACAAGTTATTTAAAGAAAAATTTGATTTAATGACAATGATGTTGCATGCATCAGAATTACAATTTGAACACCCAGTATCAGGTAATCTGGTAAAAATAAATGCTGGCTTACAAAGTGAATTTAGAAGAATGATTGATGTTCTTGATTTAGACTTTCCTTCATCCACATCACTTTAATTTTTTCGTTTCTTTCTTAATATCCTTCCCGATTTTCTTAAATTCCTTTTTTAATTTTTTGGAATCTTTCTTCACATCACGCTCTACTTTATTCCATTCAATTCTTAAATCCTTTACCCAACTCCTGAAATTAAAAGTTGCGTTTCCAATTTTTATTTCTCCTTTCTTCTTATTGAAATTGGCTTTTTTACCTCGATTTATTTTTTTCTTCGAACCTTTGGTGGATAGCTCGACTGTACCCTCTTCCACCTCAACTTCAATATCATCACTATTAGATTTAACATTAAATTCTGTGCCGAGTACTGTAATTTCAGCTACTTCAGTCTTTACTATAAAAGGTTCATCCGCCTCCTGAATATCAAAAAATGCTTCTCCTT
>JBNLGO010000059.1:0-20672 GCA_050306095.1 Cyclobacteriaceae bacterium | reverse complement strand
GAATTAGGAGATCGGAAGTCAGCTTTTGCTGCTGACAGATACTGTAAATAAGATTAAGCCCGTTAGCATAAAATAAATATTTATTATCATATAATTGCGTTTACTTGTTGTGAAAAGATTAGCTCTCAACCAATGACGAAGAAAATAATTGAAACCCACTCCATTTCGAAGAAATACCAAATGGGTAGTGAAGTTGTTCATGCTTTACAATCCATCTCAATAGATATTCACCAAGGCGAATATGTCGCTTTTATGGGACCTTCAGGATCCGGTAAATCTACATTAATGAATATTATCGGCTGTCTGGATTCACCCACTGGAGGAAGATACCTCCTTAATGAAAAAGATGTGAGCCATATGACCGAAAATGAGCTCGCTGAAATTAGAAATAAAGAAATTGGTTTCGTCTTTCAAACTTTTAACCTCTTACCTCGAGCTTCTTCTCTTGAAAATGTAGCATTACCGCTAGTATACGCGGGATTTTCAAAAGCTGACCGTGAAGATCGAGCAAGGGAAATCCTCGAAAATGTTGGTTTGGGTGATCGTGCAATGCACAAACCCAATGAATTATCTGGTGGACAGCGACAGCGTGTGGCAATAGCCAGAGCCCTAGTTAACAACCCTAGTATCATTCTTGCGGATGAACCAACTGGTAACCTCGACTCAAAAACCTCCTACGAAATCATGGAAGTATTTGAAAAACTACACGAATTAGGGAACACGATCATTATGGTAACCCACGAAGACGACATTGCCCACTATGCACATCGAATTATTAGGTTAAAGGATGGTTTGATAGAGTCTGATGCCAAAAATGAAGAAATTGTGAAGGCTACCATGGCCTGATTAATTGGTATAAAATTATATTAACATACTAATCTAAAACCTACTTGTTTTATGTGGTTTTTGTGTAGATTTTCGCATTAATCTTCATAGAATATTATTAAATGAAAATATATACAAAAACCGGCGACAAGGGTAAGACCTCATTATTTGGAGGAACAAAAGTTTCTAAAAACCACATTCGTCTTAATGCCTATGGAACGATCGATGAATTAAATTCATTTGCTGGATTGGTCAGGGATGTTTTGACGGACGAAAATCAAAAAAACACTTTACTGAGTATCCAACAAAATTTATTTGTCATTGCTTCGGAGTTAGCCTCAGAAAATGAAAGTGCTCTCTCCAGGGTACCAAAAATTGAACTTGCTTCAATAGAACATCTTGAAAAAGAGATAGATAAAATGGATGCTGAAACACCACCACTTAAATCTTTTATTTTACCTGGTGGTCATGTACATGTTTCGTATTGCCATATATCACGCACGGTATGTAGAAGGGCAGAAAGAAATATCATTCAATTATCGGAAGAAATAGAAATTGACGAAATCATTGTCGTTTATTTAAATCGATTATCAGATTACTTTTTTATGTTGGCAAGAAAATTAGCAGTTGAATTGCAAGTGGAAGAAGTGAAGTGGAAAGGAAATCATTGATTATAAAACCACGAAATTATTTGTTATTTTTGCATGCTTTAAATTTAGCACTTATTGCGTTTAAATATGGTGGAGACTTTACAAATTGATTACAGGCTGACGGAAAAATCAAAGCTGGAGGGTGTAGATTTTAATAACATAATTTTTGGCCGGGTTTACTCTGATCACATGTTTATGGCCGATTATTTAGACGGTCAATGGAGTAATTACAAAATCGAACCTTACGATTTGATTTCTTTCTATCCTGGAAGTGCCGTTCTACATTACGCACAGTCAGTTTTTGAAGGTCTAAAAGCCTATAAAAGCGAATCGGGAGAAATACTTATTTTCCGACCTGATATGAATTTCAAGCGAATGAACCTTTCCGCAAGAAGATTGTGCATTCCTGAAATTCCTGAGGAAGTTTTTATGGGTGGACTTAACGAACTCCTTAAAATAGATAAAAACTGGGTGCCGGGAGTTCCTGGTACATCTCTTTATATCCGACCATTTGTGTTTGCATTGGATGAATATATTGGCATTAGACCATCAGATACATATAAATTCATGATCTTCACTTGTCCGGTTGGCCCATATTATTCAAAGCCTGTGAAAGTAATGATCGAGAAGAATTTCACTCGTGCAGTAGAAGGTGGTACTGGCTATGCTAAAGCAGCAGGAAATTATGCGGCTTCACTGTATCCGGCTAAACTAGCCCATGAAAAAGGATATGATCAGCTCATTTGGACAGATGGAAAAGAACATAAGTACATTGAAGAAGCTGGCACTATGAATGTGATCTTTTTAATTGGCGATAAATTAGTGACTTCTGAAACGGGAGATTCCATTTTAAGTGGTATCACAAGGGATAGCGTGCTTACACTTGCCAAAGACATGGGTATAGAGGTAGAAGAAAGAAAAGTTTCTGTTGAGGAAATTATTGATGCTTGTAAATCTGGCGAATTAAAAGAAGCTTTTGGAGCAGGTACCGCAGCTACTATTGCTCAGATTGACAGTATAGGGTATGAAGGGATAGATTATAAATTACGGCCAGTAGAAGAAAGAGAATTTTCACATAAAATATTAAAATCCCTGGACGATATACGTACAGGGAAAGTTGAAGATAAGTTTGGTTGGGTTCATAAATTGTAACCAAAAACATCGATCAATAACCAATTTATGAGAGTAGGGACATTTTTGGGCATTCTTATATTTCTGTTCATCAGTAATGCACTGATGGCGCAGAACGTTTTGATGCTGGAAAAAATTGGCACCAATAAAAAAGCAATTTATAAATCAGGAGATGAGATAAAATACAAACTGAAAGGTGAAGATCATTTCCGTCAGGACTATATTGTTTCTATCAAAGACAGTAATATCATTTTTCACTACAACAAAATTGGTCTTGACGAAATCACACAAATAGATATTCGTAAGAAAAATTTTATCAATTTAAATTTAAAAAGTATTGGGACGAAAATGCAAGTTGCCGGAGGCTCATATATAGTGCTTGACCAATTCAATAAAACCGTGGTACAAGACAATGAGTGGGAATTTGAAAAAGACGTCTGGATTACCGGTGCTGTCATTATTGCTGCTGGTACTGCTATTAAATTTTTACATCCAAAGAAATTTAAAGTGGGTGGGCGGTACAAGTTGCGAATCATCAATATCAATTACGTTTACTAATTTTATTTAATCATGACGATTGAACAATTCAGAGATTTGAAGGCTCGTGTTAATGCCTTGAGGAGGTTTCTTTGACGTCGATACGAAACAAAAAGAAATCGACGAAGAAGAATTATTAACTGCACAACCAGGATTCTGGGAGGACTCGAAAGAAGCAGAAAAAGTAATGAAAAGCATCCGCTCCAAAAAGTACTGGACGGTGAGCTTTGAGGAATTGCAAAGGGCCTTTGACGACCTGGGCGCTTTATGGGAATTTTATGAAGCTGAAGAAGTTTCAGAAGAAGAAATTCAAGCTGAATTTAACCAGGTAATAAAACTGGTAGAAGAACTTGAGTTTAAAAAAATGCTCAGTAATGAAGAGGATCAATTGAGTGCTCTCATGGAAATCAACCCGGGTGCAGGAGGAACAGAAAGCCAGGATTGGGCAGAAATGCTCATGCGTATGTACATTATGTGGGGTGAGAAAAACGGTTACAAAGTAAAAGAAGTCAATTACCAACCTGGAGATGTAGCTGGTTTGAAATCTGCCACATTGGAATTTGAAGGCGAGTTTGCCTATGGTTATTTAAAGTCAGAAATAGGAGTACATCGGCTTGTAAGAATATCGCCATTTGACTCGGGAGGACGAAGACATACTTCTTTTGCCTCCATTTATGTGTACCCCGTGGTGGATGAAAACATTAATATTGAAATTAACCCTGCTGACATTACATGGGATACTTTTCGATCGGGTGGCGCAGGTGGTCAGAATGTAAACAAAGTAGAAACCGCTGTACGATTAAAACACGCACCGTCGGGCTTGATCATCGAATGCCAGCAAGAACGATCGCAACTTCAAAACAAGGAACGGGCATTGAACATGCTTAAATCCAGACTCTATCAATTAGAAATAGAGAAGAAAAATGAAGAGCGAGCGAAGATCGAAGATTCAAAAATGAAAATTGATTTTGGATCGCAAATCAGAAATTATGTACTCCACCCGTATAAGTTAATTAAAGACAACCGTACCGGTGTGGAAAGAACTGATGTACAAAATGTATTGGATGGAGATTTAAATGATTATATAAAATCATTTTTGATGAATCAGAATTAATCATTCATCCACTCAAAAGTACTATAGTGCTCATTAGTCATGCCCAAATGATGATAGATCATTTGGGCTTTCTTGTTAGTATGATCTACATACAACCGTAGACCACATACTTTTTCAGAGGCGATTATTTGTTCTTTAATATGATTAAACATTGCTGTAAAAACACCCTTACCACGATGCTCTGGAGTGATATACAATGACTGCAACCACCAAATAGTGGCATTCCGCCAGTCACTCCATTCATAGGTGATCATACAACAACCCAAAACGTTACCTTGTTCCATTGCAATTAAATACTTTCCTTTCATCGGATCCTCTATAACTGCTTTGACACCCTGCATTACAGTATCATTGTCCAGAACCATATTTTCTGTTTCCTTTGCCATAAACAGTTGGAATTGAACAATGTTTTCAACATGCTCTAGATTAGCCTCCGTTATTTTCATACTAAAAGAGTAAATTATCAGGTGTATTTTTATTGAATTTTTTCCAGGGAGTTTATTAAATCAGATTTGTTAAAATCTTTGTATAGATTATAATTTTCAAGAATATCTTTGACATAATTTACTGGTTCTGTTCCACGGCAATATCCGTATTTCACTTCCGGTTGATTAAAATATTTCGGTTTGGTTTTAAGCAATAACATTTGCTCCACACTATCATCCCATTTATCGGGATTCATTCCATTCTTTTTTGCCATACGACGTGCATCAGAAACATGACCAAAGCCAACATTATAGGAGGCGAGTGTAAACTTAATCACTTCTGAGCTATCCTTTAACACGGATTTCCATTGACGCTGCAGCCATACTAATTGGGATGTTCCTGCCATTAGGTTTGGTTCAGGTTTGGTAAGATCATTTACATTCACACCATGACTTTCAGCAGTATTAGGCATAAGTTGCATCAATCCTATTGCTCCTGCCCAAGATTTTGTGGAAGGATCAAATTTAGACTCCTGATAAATCAGAGCCCCTAACAGTTTCCAATCCCAGTTTATTTTTAACGCATACTTTTTAATTAATTCATCATACTCAGATATTTGACCACTGACAATATCCTCAAAATCATTTTTTACAACTTTTCTTGTTTTTGATTTTGATTCAAAATAATCTGAAAAGATCAAATTGTATTGCTTACTGCCTTTTTCCTTATCGATCCACAAATTTAGGCTATCCAGTAACCTGGTAGATTCTTTCCGTACCGCCCATCCAATATTTTGTGAAAAACTAATTGGTGTATTACAATCAATATTATTGAATGAGGGACAAATGAGGTTCGCCTTATTTTCATCACATACTGTATAATCAATTTTTCCATTTGCCACCATTTCAATCAAATATTCAGTTACTAAATAATCATCAGCCAGTTGGATACTAAAATCAGTACCAGTCTCACTCTTGAAATTCAGAAGTCGTTCGTAATAAGATGAATTTTTTCTCACCATCACTTTTTTGCCTTCTAGCTGAATTGGATCATTTACAAGAGATTGATTTATCTCATCCGCCGTGAGATTTTTTCTATTTGTAGGTAAACGCTGAACCAGGATTTGTTTAGTTTGGAAAAGTGGCTCCGTGAAGTTTACTTTTTCTTTTCGCTTTTCTGAAATGGCTAGGTTTGCCGCAACGACATCCCCCTTCCCTTTTTGTAAACTATCTAAAATGCCATCTGTATTTTCAATTATTTTTAACTTGAGTTTAAGCCCATGCTCTTCAGCAAATATTTTCAGTAATTCATATTCAAACCCCTTTGGCTCACCTTTATATATAAAATAGCTACTAAGACTGTTGTCAACCAGCACAGTTAGCTCACCATCAACGTGGGTATAATCGGAATTGACTAAACCTTTTCCATTCTCATTTAAAGGCTCGATATCTTTTTCATCTTCTGTACAGCAGAAGAGAGAAAGTACTAGCAGAAAGCCAATTCTCTTTTTAAAAAATCGCATAAATAGAAATCCTTCAACAAAAAATATTTATCAATCCTAACTTAAAAACAGCTTTTAATCCTCTTAAAATAAGGAATTATTTTAAGACATTCACAAGCAGCATAAGGTCAGTTTCAATTCCAAAATCTTTTAATGACAAATAATTTTTTCATCTCAATCCTTATCACTAATTTTGGCCGGCAAATAACATCTCGTAAAGTTATTTGCTATGTCAAAAACGAAAGATAAATTTCAAGCTGAAGCACTCACATATGATGATGTGCTCCTAGTACCTGGGTATTCAGAAATCTTGCCTCGGGACACAAACACAAAAACAAGACTCACCAGGAATATTGAATTGAATATTCCTTTCGTTTCAGCCGCTATGGATACGGTTACAGAAGCAGATCTCGCTATAGCTATGGCGTTGGAAGGAGGGCTAGGGTTTATTCACAAAAACATGTCGATTGAAAAGCAGGCGCAACAGGTGCGAAAAGTAAAACGTTCGCAAAGTGGCTTGATACTAGATCCTGTTACTCTTTCTATTACTGCAAAAGTGATTGATGCAGTGAAGATAATGAAGGAGTATAAGATTGGCGGTATTCCTGTAATAGATGGAGATGACAAACTTCAAGGCATTGTTACCAATAGGGATTTGCGTTTTGAAAAAGACATGAACCGACCGGTAATTGAGGTAATGACCAGTGAAAACCTCATTACTGCTAATGTGGATATCAATTTAAACACAGCAGAAGAAATCCTTCAGGAACACAAAATTGAAAAACTTCCTATCATTGATGAATCAGGTAAGTTATCAGGTTTAATTACCTATAAGGATATCCTAAAAAACAAAGACAGACCCAATGCATGTAAGGATAATTATGGCAGGCTAAGAGTTGGTGCTGCCGTAGGAGTTACTCCAGATGTGCTGACCCGAGTAGAGGCATTAGTAAATGCTGGTGTTGATGTGATTAGTGTGGACACAGCACACGGTCATAGCCTGTTTGTAATTAATAGTTTTAAAGAAATCAAAGCTAAATTTCCTGACATTGATATTATAGCTGGAAATATTGCTACCGCAGAAGCAGCTAAAGCACTGGCAGATGCTGGAGCGGATGCTGTAAAAGTTGGAGTAGGTCCTGGTAGTATTTGTACAACCCGAGTAATTGCCGGAGTGGGTGTACCTCAGCTTTCAGCAGTAAATGATTGTGCTAATGCTTTGGAGGGAACAGGAATACCAGTGATAGCTGATGGTGGAATAAGATATTCAGGAGATATTGTTAAAGCCATAGCAGGAGGAGCCAGTAGTGTAATGATCGGATCTTTGTTAGCTGGAACTGAAGAAGCCCCAGGTGAAGTGATTATTTATGAGGGCAGAAAGTTTAAATCTTATCGAGGAATGGGTTCTTTGGAAGCTATGGAAGATGGCTCAAAAGACCGGTATTTTCAGGATGCGGAAGATGAAATCAAAAAGCTCGTACCTGAAGGTATAAGTGGTCGCGTACCTTATAAAGGCATGGTGTCTGAAGTGCTGTACCAATTAATTGGAGGATTAAGGGCTGGAATGGGATATTGTGGAGCAAAGAACATTATAAATTTACATGATGCTAAGTTTGTTAAAATATCCGGAGCAGGAATGAGGGAAAGCCACCCTCATGATGTACAAGTTACAAGGGAAGCACCAAATTATTCAGCAAGATAAAATAAGCCGGGGCATTACATCACCCGGTTTTCTTTTTCTATACACATTTTCCTATTATTTTAGGCGATTATTGAATCACAATGCTTAGTAGAAGTCATATAGCTAAAATAATTGCCACCATGGGTGTTATCGCCTGGCTGATATTGCTATTGACAGATATACTAAATATTTATCAAGATAGCACCAACGTTCTGTTTGGATTTTCAGGGATATTCCCTCGCGCAGTTCTCATATTTTTATTCCTAATGTCTTTTGGTTTTTATCAATTGACAGTTGGCAAAGGTGATGTCACTAATATCAACGACCTTGTCTGGAAAGTTTTTGTTACAGGTTTGGTAGCCACGATTGGTTCTTTAATTTCCCGGTATTTATTGATGATTGCGCAATATAAACCGGCATTGATGAACAAACTTCTCATCCATGTAATTTATGATATCAATACGGCACTCCTGATTATTTTCTTGACTTCCACATTTGTAGTTTGGAAAAAGCTCATATTGTATCAGAAGTCGAAATACCTCATTCGTTTTTGGAACACCTTTGAAGTAATTATTTTAATTAGTCTGGTTTTCACTTTCACGAATTATCACATTTTTGACACACTATTCAATATCCTGTTAGGAGTATTGATCTTGATTTCTGTTGTGCTATCGGTGAATTTAAAATGGGTTGCTTACCTGAATTTTAAACAGAAATGGAAAAGTATATTATTAGTAGGGTTAGTTATACTTTATATATGGTATTATTTTATCACCATCACAAATTTCTCAAATCGCTTTAGTTTATCTATCAACTTAGTAGATAATGTGACGGTTCTAGCCTTGTTTGCTTTTAATACTATTTACGCTGCTTTTTCAATATTAGTCTTGTTATTCAATTTACCTACCTCCTCTGTCTTTGAGCAAAAACTAGAAGAGGTTATAAATTTTCAAAAGCTTAGTCAGTCCTCAAATACAAAACTTGACGAGGGGCAGATCTATGAAATATTACTGGAGAGTTCTATTAGTGCCGTAGTTGCTACTGGTGCCTGGATGGAAATTTATGGTAATGACGGACTCCATGAAAAAGTACTTTATCACAAAGTGTCGAAGGATAAAAAAGAAAAACTAAAGGCTGATATAAAAAGTCATTCGAAAGATCGTTCTTTTTTAACCAACCCTATAAAATCTGCAAGAAAAAGTTCTGCTATTGTAAATTTCAGGGATGAAGAATTTAAATCCGCTTTGTCTTTACCCATCTATGTACAGGGAAAAATGTATGGCGAGCTATGCCTGCTGAAAGATCTACCTGATGGTTTTAATAAAGAAATGGTTGAGCTGATTAAGTCATTCATCAGCCAGGCGAGTATTTCCATTGAAAACCATGAATTAATCCTTGAAGCAATTGAAAATGAGCGATACAAAGAAGAGCTTGAAATCGCCAAGAAAGTTCAAGGCAGCCTTTTGCCAAATGTATTGGACAGAAATTCAGATTTTGAAATCGTAGCTTTTTCTAAAGCTGCAGCTGAGGTAGGAGGTGATTATTATGACACCTATAGAATTAACGAGGATAAAGTAGCGGTCATCATTGGTGACGTATCAGGCAAAGGAACATCTGCTGCTTTCCATATGTCTCAAATGAAGGGTATTTTTCAGAGTTTGTCTCAATTAGATTTAGAGGTAAAAGACTTTATTATTAAGGCAAATAGAGCCATTAGTAAGTGTCTTGATCGAAAATCACTTATAACTATTTCTTACTATGTGATTGATCAAAAGAGTAAAACGGTAACATTTAGCAGAGCAGGTCATTGCCCCACATTGTATTATGATTTCAAAAAGAAAAAAGCGCATTATTTTGAAACAATAGGTATGGGATTAGGCATACTTAGAAATGAAAAATTTGATGAATATGTATCTGTGAATTCTAAAAAATATCAAAAAGGAGATATGATTTTTCTATATACTGATGGTATAACAGAAGCGAAAAACAAAACCGGTGAAGAGTTTGGATATGAGCGGCTCGAGGAGCATTTAGAGGCAGCTGCATCAAAGCCAATAAGCGAAATACAAGATGACCTTATTAACAGTGTTTACAACTTTTGTGGATACCAAACTCCCGATGATGATTTTACTACTGTATTAATAAAATTTATTTAGATTAGGAACTTAAATCGTTTGAAGACGTACAAATGTTATGATTGAGATTAGTAATAAACTGGAAGACGGTGTATACTATATAGAAGTAAAAGGAGAAATAGATGCCAGTTCTTCCATTCATCTTGACGAATCTATCAGCCAAGCCACTCAAAACCATAAAAAGATTTTAATTGACTGCAGTGAGTTAGAATACATATCATCTGCAGGATTAGGAGTTTTCATGTCATATATTAATGAACTTGAGGACAAAGGAATACGGTTAGTAATATTCGGTTTAAGCGAAAAAGTGAAACATGTTTTCCAGATTTTAGGTTTAGATCAATTACTTACTATTAAAAAAAGTGAAGAGGAGGCTAAGTTAATTGTCAATGGAGTATAGGTTTAAAGCATCTTGTAGTAAAAACCGTCTTGGGGATATCAGGAAATTCATCACGAGTGTTCTTGAAAAACACCAGGTGGCTGAATTAGAAAAAAACACAATTGTACTTGCCGTTGATGAAGTTTGTGCCAACCTTATCATCCATTCCCATAATTGCAACCCCCGTGAACAACTTGAATTGAAAGTTAATATCATCAATAAAAACATCACTTTTGACATCATCGATAAAGGAGTAGGGTTTAATATTGAAGACTACAAAGAGCCCAGAATTGTTGATATAGTTAAACAAAAAAAGAAAGGTGGAATCGGCCTCATGTTAGTCAAACGAATTATGGACAACATTGAATTTATCGAAGGTGATAACATGAATGTCTACCGATTGCAAAAACAATTGCTATCTAAATAATTTAACCTTTTTTAACACCCCTCCTACTACTCTTTATCCCCATTCACACCCAAATAGTGTATAAATTTTCTTAAAATTGCAGGGATTTTTAAAATGCTGATAAAACCAACCATGCGAATAGGGTACATACTATTTTTTATTCCTTTATTAATAGCATCTTGTAGTTCATTAAGCAATCAATCTGACTTTAAGAATCAGGAAATTTTCTCTGTTGATGGCCAACCAATTTCTGCAGAAGAATTTATTTATGTGTATGAAAAAAACAACTTCAACAATCAGGATATTTACTCAGAGGAAGATGTTCTCAGCTATCTGGATTTGTTTATCAATTTTAAGCTGAAAGTACGAGAAGCTAAAGCAGAGGGAGTTGATACCACAAAATCTTTTATTGATGAATTTAAGTCGTATCAAACGGAACTAATCAAGCCATATTTATTAGAAACCCGAGAGACAGATTCTCTTGCCTGGCAGGCATACCAGAGAATGCAAAATTTTATTCATGCTTCACATATTCTAATTAGTATTGACAAAAATGATACAACTAAGGCCTATGAAAAAATCACAGCCTTAAAAAAATTGCTAGATGAAGGTGCAGATTTCAATGAACTGGCAATGAATAAATCTGAAGACCCTTCTGCTAAGCAAAACAGGGGTGACCTGGGATTATTCACTACTATGCGGATGGTTTACCCTTTTGAAAATGCAGCCTATACAACACCTGTCGGAGAAGTATCTGATATCTTTAGGACACAATTTGGATACCATATTCTTAAAGTACACGAACGCTTTGAAAACAAAGGGAAAATTAAGATTGCCCATATTGTCATTTCAAAAAACAATCCACAAAATCAGGATCCAGAAGGTCAAGCCTATGATGTTCTTGACCAGTTAGAGGCAGGTGGGGATTGGGATTATTTTTGCAAACAATATTCTGCTGACGAACAGACCAAAAACAAGGGTGGTCTTTTAAACTATTTCGGACAAGGCCAATTACCTCCTAATTTCAAGGATTTTGAGGAAAAAGTATTTTCCCTTGACAGCATTGGTATAATAGCTGGGCCAATTGAAAGTCCCTATGGATGGCATATCGTCAAATTAATTGATAAAAAGCCCCTCGAAAGTTTTGATGAATTAAAAGAATCGTTGAAAGCACAAGCTACACGTGGGGAAAGAGCCAAGGTTAAGAAAGAATTGATCATTGGTAGACTTAAGGAAGCATCAAATTTTAGCCAAAATGATTCACTCTTAACAATTCTTCCTCCATATTTCCAACAACTCGTTGCTGATTCAATGGAGATAAATTCGATTCCGGAATCATTATTGAATCAATCTCTTTTCACGATCAATAATATTGACTTTTCAACTCATTCTATATTAAAAGAATTAACAAAGGAAAGTCAAAAAAACACAATCAATACGCCATCATTTAGCCAATTATATTCAGAAACGGTTGAAGAAAAATTATTTGATTTTGAAGAAGAAAGAATCAGACAGGAACATTTAGAATACAGAATGCTCGAAAAAGAATATTATGAAGGATTAATGCTGTTTGATATAATGGAGAAATATGTGTGGGGAAATTCTGCAATTGACAGCGCTGAACTCACCCAATTTTTTAACAAAAATATTAATAACTACCAGTGGGAAAACCGAGTTAAAGCCAGCATAATTTTATTAAATGATCCCTCTATTGCAGAAGAGATTATTCAAAAAATCAATTCAGATAGCATTGTATATTATAACAGAACAGTAAAATTACAGGACTTTGGAAGAACAATTGAGAATATAAAAAAACTAACTACTCAATATCAAGGAAGCCATTTAACGATCCGTTATAATGATCAGGAATTGGGACACGAGGCCATTGATTCAATAGTTCATCAGCTTATAAATTCTGATTTATCAAAAGAAAACATTCATGCAAAAGCAGATAATACACTGAAAGATGAGCTTTTCTTGGCTGTTTCAACAAGATCATGTGAAGTACTTAGTTATTTATATAATAAAAATTCAGAACTTAATGTGAGTGTTGAATCCGGTACTTTTGAAGCAAAAGATCGACCGATACTAAGTAAAATTGAATGGACGAAAGGAATCAAGCAAGTAAGCGATAGTACCGGAATTACCGTAGTAAAAATCGATGAGGTATTACCATCTTCTGCTATGCAATTGAATGAAGTAAGAGGAATGGTAATTTCAGATTTTCAAAAAGAATTAGAAAAGAATTGGATAACCTCATTAAAAGAAAAATATCCAGTAGTGAAAAATAAAGAAGTTATTACCAAAACACTTAAATATTTTGAAAACAAATAGCTTTATACTGCTTCTGTTTATAACCATGGGATTGTCTTCCTGTGATTTAATAAAAATGAAAGAAGAAAGTGCTGAGGAAAATACTGAAAAACCTATTGCCCGTGTAAAAGATATCTATCTATACAAAGACGACCTGGCAGGACTTATTTCAGCTGAATTATCTCCTGAGGACAGCACAAATCGAATGACGCAATTAGTTAACAGTTGGGTTAAAAAGCAATTGACAATTTCAGAGGCCACCTCCCGTTTGAGTCTTGATGAAGCTGAATTGGAGCGTAGATTGTTGGACTATAAATATGCGTTAATGATCCATGAGTTCCAGGAACAGTATGTCAATACAGAACTCGATAGAGAAGTAAATGCGGAAGAAATCAGGGAATATTATAAAAACAATGTTGATAATTTCAGGTTGAATCAAAGTATCATTAAAGGCATTTTCATTCAGCTTCCTAAAGAGGCTCCAAATGTCCGTTCCTTTAAACGAATGCTTAATTCCTCGGATATCCAAAAGTATGAAGAACTCATTACCTACTGTCATAGTTATGCAAAAAAGGCCCATTTAGGAGATTCCAGCTGGGTGTTTTTTGAACAACTTGTGGTCAATTCACCATTAAGGGAAATTGATGATGTAAACAGGTTTCTAAAAAGAAATAGTTATTTCGAAACACAGGATGAAAATGACCTGTACTTTCTTAAAATAATGGAATACAGGCTTGTAAATGAAATTTCGCCCATTGAATTTGTATGGGAGGAAATAGAAAAAATTATTTTAAATAAAAGGAAAGTGAAACTGGTCAATGATCTACAGCAGATCATTTATGATGAAGCACTAAAAAACAATGATATTGAAATTTACACAAATGAATAAATACATTCTCATATTAAGTTTAATCATCTTTTTCTGCAATCGGGGGATTAGCCAAAACAAAGAAAATTATGGTACGATGGTGGATAAAATTATCGTCAAGGTTGATGATTATATTATTTTGAAATCGGAATTGGAAAGATCATATGCCGAAGTTTTATCAAGAGGTCAGCAAGGTGGTAATGAAACTAAATGCCAGGTATTAGAAGGATTAGTACTTAATAAAATGATGGCTGCTAAGGCAGAAATTGATTCCATAGTCGTATCAGATGATCAGGTAGAAACAAATCTCGATATGAGAATGAATCAAATATTATCACAAGTAGGTGGTGATGAAGAAGCTCTGGAAGAATATTATGGAAAAACCATAGCTGAATTCAAAGACGAACTGAGAGATCAGGTAAGAGAGCAAATGGTGGTTCAAGAAGTACAACGAACCATAGTAAATGAAATTACAGTTACACCAAAAGAGGTCAATAAATTTTTTGATAATATTCCCAAAGATAGTCTTCCATACTTTTCTACTGAAGTTGTAGTTGGGCAGATTGTGAAAAAACCATCCATCAATGAAAAGGCAAAAAATAATGCAGAAAGATTATTATTGGACTTGAAACAAAGGGTAATTGAAGGTGAAGATTTTCAGGAGTTAGCGAGCATTTATTCTGAAGGCCCCAGTGCCAGATATGGAGGAAATCTTGGCTGGGTAAAAAGAGGACAGATGGTACCGGAATTTGAAGCGGCAGCAATGAAGTTAAAACCTGGAGAAGTATCAGATCCGGTAGAAACTGAATTTGGTGTGCACATTATCGAATCTGTAGATAGAAGAGGAAATGAATATAATTCCAGACATATTTTGATCCAGCACAAATATGAAGAGGAAGATTATAAAAAAGCCGGAGAATTCCTGGATAGTTTGAGAAATGTGATTACGCATGATAGTATCAGATTTGAAATGGCAGCGAAAGAATATTCTGATGATAAAAATACCGCTGCGACAGGAGGCTATTTCATTGGCAATACTGGCTCAAATCATATATCTACCTCTGAACTGGATGCCGGTTTATTTTTCACTTTAGACTCTATGACAGTAGGAACCATCAGTTCACCTATGAAATTCCAAATGCCTGATGGAAAAGAAGCAATGCGCATTATATTTTACAAAGAAAAGTTCAAACCTCATCAGGCTAATCTAAAAGACGATTACCAAAAGATACAAATCGCCACAAAAAATGCGAAACAAAATAAAATAATGAATGAATGGTTTATGGATGCCAAAGACGATGTGTATATTGAGGTGGATGAAGAATATAAGAATTGTAAAATCCTACAATAAAACCGAATTGAATGAAGGAACATAAAAATGAAGTAGAAGTAGCTGATAATTTTCATGCTGCATATGAAAAGTTAACAAAGGAAATATCAAAAGTAATTGTTGGACAAGATGAGGTAGTAAAATTAGTATTGACATCCATTTTCTGTCAGGGTCACAGCTTATTAGTTGGTGTGCCAGGACTCGCTAAAACCCTACTTATCAAAACTATTTCCGAAGCCTTAAACCTTTCATTTAGCAGGATACAGTTTACCCCTGACTTAATGCCTTCAGATATTTTGGGTGCTGAGACATTAGATACCCAAAGAAATTTCAAATTCATCAAAGGACCTATATTTGCCAATATAATCTTGGCGGATGAAATCAACAGAACTCCACCTAAAACGCAAGCGGCATTACTAGAAAGTATGCAGGAGTTTTCTGTGACCATAGCAGGCCAGCATCATTCACTAGACAAACCATTTTTTGTTTTAGCTACACAAAACCCCATCGAACAAGAAGGCACATACCCTTTACCAGAAGCACAATTAGACCGCTTTATGTTTAACATTATCTTGGACTACCCTACTTATGAGCAAGAAATAGATATTGTTAAAAACACAACTGGAACCAAATCTGCGAGTATTTCAAAAATTATTGAAAAGGATGAGATAGTTCTATATCAAAATCTTATTAAAAAAGTGCCAGTTGCAGATAATGTAATTGAATATGCTGTGAAATTGGCTCAAAAAACCCGACCTAAAACATCACTTGCTCCTGATGTCACCAATAATTACCTTGAATGGGGAGCTGGACCAAGAGCTAGTCAGTATTTAATTACAGCTTCAAAATGTAATGCAATATTGAATGGTAAATACTCTCCGGATATTGAAGATGTCCAATCTGTTGCTAAGCCTACTCTTAGACATCGTATTTTGAGGAATTTTAAAGCTGAAGCGGAGGAAGTTTCTGTAGATTCAATAATAGAACAATTATTATAAATTAATAATCGTCAGATAATTATCTTCTCCTAGAATTGCAGAATATTCAAGTAGTTTTTCCGGTGCTGGACCACCAGTGACATTTCCATTAAAATCAAAAGTGGATTTACAGCATTTATCTATAAGAAATAACCCGGAGGCATCTACTTCAACTTTTTCACAAAGTTCTTCAGGTTGGTAAGTACATGCCATCTCATAAGCCCTATAAACCCCACTACTGACACGATATACAATAACTCCTTTATACCCTTCATTTGGGAATATTTTATACCCTCCATCAGCCCACAGCTCTTTATTTGTTGCGCTGTTAACAAACACTCCAAAATTTACTGTTCTAAATGGAATTCTACTATTGATTGGATCTTGGTTATCACAAGAAGTAATTGTAATAAACGAGAAAATAAGAAGTAAAAGTCCCTTCATGCTGGTGTAACGACAGAAGAAATCTAAAATTACCAATTGACAGATGTAAATTGTTTTAAAAACCTCACATCATTTTCTGTGAACAATCGCAGGTCGTTAATTTGATACTTCAGCATAGTAATTCTCTCAATCCCCATTCCAAAAGCAAAACCACTATATTTATCCGGATCAATTTTGCAGTTTTCTAATACATTCGGATCAACCATTCCACAACCACCAATTTCTACCCATCCGGTGTATTTACAAATATTACATCCTTCTTGATTGCACAAAAAACATGAAATATCTAATTCAGCGCTGGGTTCTGTAAAAGGGAAATAGGAAGGTCTAAGTCTGATTTTAGTATCCTTTCCAAAAAATTCGCGAGAAAAATACAGAAGCGTTTCTTTTAAATCCTTGAAGCTAACATTTTTATCTACATACAGTCCCTCAACTTGATGAAACACACAATGCGCCCTTGCTGAAATCGCCTCATTTCTAAAAACTCTTCCAGGAGATAAAGTTCTAATGGGTGGATTTTGATTTTCCATTACCCTTACCTGAACAGATGAGGTATGCGTACGAAGCGCTATATCAGGATTTTTCTCAATGAAAAAAGTATCCTGCATTTCTCTTGCAGGATGATTTTCAGGAAAATTTAATGCTGTGAAATTATGCCAATCATCTTCTATTTCAGGGCCTTCAGAAATATTAAACCCGATACGTTTAAATATTTCATTGATTCTGGCTTTGGTGATAGAAAGTGGATGAATACTTCCAAGCTGACCGCTTACAGGAGGTAAGGTAGGATCAAATGACGATACATCACTTGACTCATCAGAACTTTCTACATCAGAAATTAGCTCTTTAAATTTATCTTGAGCAGTATTTTTTAATTCATTCAAAAGCTGCCCGAAAGCTTTTCTTTCTTCCGGAGCCACATTTTTCATTTCGTTAAAAAGATCGCCAATGACACTTTTCCGACTGATAAATTTCAATCGAAAATTTTCAAGGTCATCCTGACCTTTGGCAATGAAAGAACTAATTTCTGACTTAAGTGCTTCTACCTTTTCCTTCATATTAAATAATCATTCCTGCACCTACAGTTTCGTTGGTGCCTTCTTCAATTAAAATAATACTACCCGTGGATCTATTTTTCTTATAACTATCAAAGAATAACGGAGTAGTAGTCCTTATTTTAATCCGGCCAATTTCATTTAAAGTTAACTCCTTATCGTCTTCGATTTTATGAAGATTATTAATATCTACCTTATATAAAACATCCTTGATCACACACCGGCCTTCTTTTGTGGTATGTCGAAATGCATATTTCTTACCAGGAATTAATTTTTTATCATTTAACCAGCAAACCATCAAATCAATATCCTGACTATTATGAGGTTGATTATTCGGCTTGGCGATCATATCACCTCGACTGATATCAATTTCATCTTCCAAGGTCATTACTACAGTCTGAGGTGGATATGCCTCTGTCAGTTTTTCTTGATAACTTTCAATGGATTTAATTTTTGTGCTAAACCCAGAAGGTAATGCTAATACTTCATCGCCAGGTTTAAAAATACCACCTTCTATTCTACCTGCATAACCTCTGAAATCATGGTATTCATCTGATTGTGGTCTGATTACTCGCTGAACTGGGAAACGGCAGTCAACAAAATTATGATCACTTGCAATGTGAACATTTTCTAAGGTATAAAGTAAAGTAGATCCGTTAAACCATGGTGTTTTATCTGATTTATCAACTACATTATCGCCTTTCAATGCAGAAATTGGAATATAATGGATATCCTGGATTTCTAATTTTGAACTAAAGTCATCAAAATCGGCTTTAATTTTATTATAAACTTCCTCAGAATAATCCACCAAGTCCATTTTGTTAATACAAAGGACCAGGTGTTTGATTTGTAACAAAGAAGCGATAAAAGCATGTCGGCAAGTTTGTTCCACTACTCCATGACGGGCATCTACTAAAATAATTGCCAGGTTAGCAGTAGATGCACCAGTCACCATATTTCTGGTATATTGAATATGACCAGGAGTATCGGCAATGATGAATCTTCTTTTAGGAGTAGCAAAATATCGATAAGCAACATCGATGGTAATACCTTGCTCCCTTTCCGCTTTCAAACCATCTGTTAGTAGAGCTAGGTTAACCTGGTGGTCTCCCATGTTTTTACTAGCTTCTTCCATTGCATCCATTTGATCTTCAAAAATGGACTTACTATCATATAGTAGTCTTCCGATCAAAGTACTTTTACCATCGTCCACAGAACCTGCGGTGGTAAAACGCAAAAGGTCCATATTTAAATACTGTTCAGTAGATATTAATTCTGACATTTTAAATTTCTGTTAATTGAGATTTTGTTTGATTTAAAAATAACCCTGACGTTTTCTGTCTTCCATTGCTGTTTCAGATCGCTTATCATCAGCCCTTCCACCTCTTTCAGTTACACGAGCTGCGGCCACTTCCTGAATAATATCTTCAATTGTAGCAGCAGGTGATTCAACAACACCAGTACAAGTCATGTCACCTACCGTTCGGCATCTAACAATTTTTTCTTCCACTTTTTCATTATCGCGAATGGTAATATATGGTGATACAGCTAATAGCATCCCTCCTCTTTCTATAACCTCGCGTTTATGTGAAAAATAAATATTTGGAATAGGAATATTTTCTTTTGCAATATATTGCCAAACATCCATTTCTGTCCAGTTACTTAATGGGAATACCCTGAAATGTTCTCCAATATGTTTTTTACCATTAAACAAGTTCCATAATTCAGGTCGTTGATTTTTAGGATCCCATTGGCCAAACTCATCTCGATGCGAGAAAAAACGTTCTTTTGCACGTGCTTTTTCTTCATCCCTTCTTCCTCCACCAAATGCAGCATCAAATTGATTTTCTTCAATACCATCCAATAGAGTAACTGTTTGTAGAGCGTTTCTACTGGCATTAGGGCCTTTTTCTTCTACTGCACGTCCTTTATCAATCGATTCTTGTACTGAGGCAATAATTAATTCAGCACCTGTTTCTTTTACAAGGTCATCTCTGAATTTAATGGTCTCATCAAAATTATGACCTGTATCAATGTGCATTAAAGGGAATGGAATTTTAGCTGGCCAAAAAGCTTTTCTTGCTAAATGAACCATAACAATTGAATCTTTTCCTCCTGAGAATAGGAGAACAGGTTTTTGAAATTGAGAAGCCACTTCCCGCATAATGAAAATTGCTTCACCTTCCAGTTGATCTAAATGTGATAAATTATAATGCATAGACTATTTTTTGTAAGCTACTTTACTTAAAACAAACTCGACTAATTGATTATGGCACTCCTCAATGCTATCAATATGTGTTTTTAATTCTAAATCCGGATTTATTGGAGCCTCAAAGGGTGAATCAATACCAGTGAAGTTTTTTATTTCTCCTTTTCTAGCTTTGGCATAAAGCCCCTTTACATCCCTTGATTCACATACCTCTAAAGGACAATTGATATATACCTCTTCATATTTCTCACCAACAATCTCTCGAGCCATTTTCTGTATATCGTGTGTTGGGCTAATTAGGGAACAAATAGTAATTACTCCACAATTGGCAAAAAGTTTAGAAGTCTCTGCAGCCCTTCTTATATTCTCCACACGGTCTTCTTCACTAAACCCCAAATTATTGTTTATCCCTATTCTTAAATTATCCCCATCTAAAAGCTGTGTTAAATATCCTTTTTCGTGTAAAGTATTTTCTAAAGCACGAGCCAGGGTACTTTTCCAGACCCAGACATTCCTATCATCCAAACCACTATCGATTGTTGATTTAGCAGTGTTTCCTTCTGTTTTGTTGAAAGAATTGTATCAAATATGGGGTATATATTATTCACAATTTTAATTTTGGGCAAAAATAGTATTAATATTTGTTTTTTATAAATAACTGACTATCTGTTGATTACAAGAAAGAGATCGG
>JBNLGO010000058.1:0-20824 GCA_050306095.1 Cyclobacteriaceae bacterium | reverse complement strand
GTTAGAGCGGTTGTTTTTTTCAGGAAAGATCTTCTTTTCATAGCATCATAGGTAAATGATTGTCATAAGATACTAAAGAACAGATTAATAGAATTGGTAAATATTGCAACGATAAATTCTAAACAAAAAAAGCGACACCAATATGGAGCCGCTTTTATATGTGATTTTTAATGTTTCTTATTCACCAAGCTGAATTTTCTGCAAGATACCATCATATCTTGCTTTGACTTCTTCATCAGAAGATAATGCACTTTTAATGGCTTTGTAAGTTTTACCTTTGTCTCCTACCATTTTTGTAGCAAGCTCCTGATTAACGGTTTTGATCGCATCAATTCTTTTAGCTTTCTCATCATCAACCAATTGCAAAAATTGCTTTTCAAAATCTGTCGCTTCTAATTCAGCTAATTTTCCTTCGTCACCTTTTGCTTTTGACAACTCTACATATCTCTTTCCATCAATTCCTTCCTGATTGGCAATCATGTCATTAATGGCGGTACTGATGTCTTTTTTCATCTGATCTACCACTTCATTTAAAAGCGCGTATTTCCAAAGATCTTCATCCGTAATCTCAGAACCATCGTCTGCTCTAACCCCTGTAAACAATACACATACTGTAAAAAATAATGCAACTAACTTTTTCATACTACTAACTTTAATATTTATTTACTCAATTCATTTCTAAACAAACCTCTAAAAAAAGGTAATTTGACCATTATTCCAATAATAATCATGCCGAATTGTAAAAATGCCGATATTAATTAAATAAAATGCGTAAGTAAAAATAGATCCAACCTTAATTGGACCTTTTTGCTTTGGGGAATGAAATGATCACTTCCGTTTCTTTTCCTAGGGTAGAATCAATAGAAATTGAGGATTGTAAATTGGTGAGTATTTCTTTTGACACAAACAATCCTAATCCTGCACCGTGACTATTGCCATTGGATCGATAGTACATTTGAAATAACTTTTGAAGAGAATTCTTCTTTATTCCAATTCCATTGTCTTTAATATGTATACTCCAATTGGCAACATTTTCATCAGAAAACAACTCAATCAGATGATCCTTCTTTTTCTCATCATAAAAGCCAAGTGCATTTCCTATTACATTTGAAAAGACAATTTTTAAGCGATCAGCATCACTAAATATCTCTGCACTTTTATCAATTTTATTGGATATGGAAAAATTGCTTATATCAAAATTTAATGACAATCCATGTATTACTTCATCCGCAAGTTTTTTAATATTTATTTTCTCATACTTAAATCCACTCTTACTATTTTTAGAAAAATCCTCCAGTTGCTTTTTGATCAATTCTATCTGTAAGATATTATGATCTAATTGCTGAAGGAGGGTCATGTTCTTTTCTGGTGAATTATTAAGTTTAAGGACGGTAAGAAATCCCTGGATCGACTTGATAGGTGCATCAAGCTCGTTGGAAGTATTAGCTAAAAATTTATCCAGTTTATGAATCGATTCATTTAATTGCTCTATGGTGTTGTTTAATTGCTCCGTTCGTTTTTGAACCTTCGCTTCCAAAACACTATTAACAGTTTGTAGTTTTTCATGCATCTCCCGAAGGTCATCATTTTTAACAGCAATTTCCTCCCTGCTTTTTAAGATTTCTTCGTATTGATGATTTAGTTGCTCATTTCGCAAAACCAATTCATTATTCTGACTTCTTATTTCTTTGCTTTGTTCTTCTACTAATTTTTGTAGTTTGAGCTTTTGTTTTTTAATGGAATTGACCCGCATCAAATAAACCACAAAAATTAACAAAAGTAATAGCGTGACAATAATCATACGACCGTACCAATACTTGTACCATGGGCCAATGACTATTATTTTCAAATTCTTGTCTCTTGATATCCAATTTTTACCGTCAAAAGATGTCCTTACTTTAAGGTTATATTCGCCTAATGGCAAATTGGTATAGGTTACTCTTCTGGTATTCTGTACATAATTCCAATTTTTTTCATAACCTTCTAATTGATATGAATAATGCAGTTTTTTAGTTATTTCAAAATTGATAGCAGTAATATTTAATGAAATATCAGAAGCTTCAGAAAACAAGGTGAGCGTATCCAGATATTCTACTGATTTTGATATCCCATTTTCGCTATTGGTAAATGTAGGTTCGCCATTAATCGTAAGATCTTCCAGGTAAATTTTCAGATGATAATCTGACAAGGACAATGCTTCTTCCGGGTTAAAAAAGTTAAACCCATTTTGCCCTCCTACATATATTTGATTCTGATCATTTTGAAAAATCGCTCCACCTATAAAACTATCATCTTGCAAACCGTTTTCTTCATAAAAATATCTAAAGTTGAGCTTTGGTTTAGCTGCATCATGATTGGTGACTTCGGCAGAAACAAGACCATTGTTTGTGGTCAACCAAAGAATACCATTTTCATCCTCTATAATACCATATACATGGTTTATAAAAAGACCATCACTATTGCCATACGTATAGAACAGTTCCTCCTCCCTATCCATCAGCATAAGGCCTTCACCCTGATTTCCTAACCAAAACAGGCCTCTGCTATCTTCATAAATTTGAGTTATTAAACCATTATTGATGGTTAAAGAATCATCTTCAACATGTACAAACCCCTTAAACTTACCATTTCCCAGATATTTATTTAACCTACCAAAGCTACCCACCCACATATCTCCATTGCTATCTCTATAAACTGATCTGATATAATCGTTAGACAAAGAAGATGTATCTGAAGAAACGCAATGTCTGGTACCAAATTTTCTGGTATATCGATTAAACTCAATTACACCATGTCCATTAGTTCCTAGCCACATGATGCTATCAGAATATTGAGCAATAGTATAAATAGAATGAGAAGGGTGATAAGAATCCTGATCAATAAATTTGTAGCTCTTTGTAAATCCCGTATTGGGGTTAAAATACATTAAACCATATTTATACGTTCCAATCCATAATTCATTTTGTTTTCCTGCTTCCTTGATATCAAGTATGGATGAGGTGTTATAGAATTGGCTCAATTGCCTGCTATTATTAAAATTTTGAAAAGATCCATCTTTTGGATTGAATTTATGCAAACCTCCCGCGTCCGTTCCTATCCACATGTGCCCATCAGGAGCCTTGTAAAAACAATTTATTCCCCCATCTCTTAACCCTTGATCATCAGAAGGATCAAATAAATAATGGTTAAAGACTGATTTATTCGGGTTGTATTGAATCACTCCTCCTCCATAGGTGGCAATCCATATTACACCATCACTCGTTTGAATTATCTTCCGGCAATCAAGTTCCGGTATGTTTTGATAACTAAATTGGGATTTATCAAACTGAAGTTTTTCACCATCTTTTTCATAAAAAACAATCCCTACTCCTTCTGTCAACAGCCAGGTGTTTTCCTGTCTATCTACGAAATAATCATTTACCTTAACCTTAAAACTTTTTATTACCAATGGTTTATCTACAATATTAAAAGTCTCTTTATTAATTTGTATCAAACCACCGCTAGAAGCCAAGGTAAGTTCACCGGGAGATATCTCAACAATATCCGTCAACTGGACGACTTCGCCGATTGCCTTCGAAACATTAAGAATTTCAAAATTATCTGTCTCTAAATCAATTTTAAAGAGGAAGCCCGAATTGGATGAAGCCCAAATGAATTGATCGTCAGAATAAAAAGCTTTAATAGCATCCTGAAAAACAATTTGCCTATCTACGTCAAATGATGGGGTGAAAGTTTTAAAAGTAAAATCCTTGGTGTTTAACCGGGTAATGGTACCATACTCATCCCCTATCCACAGAAACCCCTTATTATAATGAATGGTATGAACTGAAATGATGGTTTCGTCATCATCTTTATTAATATCTACACTTTTAAACTTCCCCGTTTTCTTATTGTATCGGCAAATACCTGCATTATAGGCACCTATCCATATATTCCCCTCATCATCCTCCGTAATAGAAGAAATTTCGTTCCCACAGATTTCGTTTTCAGAATTTTCTTCCCTTTTGAAAATTTTGAGTTCATGCCCGTTGTACTTATTTAACCCATTTTCAGTAGCTATCCAAATATACCCCTCGCTATCCTGAAAAAGATTAAATACATTATTATGTGACAGACCTTTTTCTACATTTAAAATCTTGAAATCAAGATTACTTCTTTTGGTGATTGTGTTTTGGGCAGAGGCAATATCACTTTGTACCATGAGATACATTACTATTCCCCACTTCAAGCAAAGAAAACTTCTAAATAGAATTGATTCCTCTTTACAAATACGCGGCATCGTGCTAAGCAGCTTTTTTACAGTAGATATAAATTTCACCCCTGAAATTTAAATTACATTTTTAAACACTAGAATCATATACTACAATCTAAAATATTAGGGGATTTTATCTGTCAATAGTGGATGAATTACTTACATTTGACCCCAAAAAAATTAATTATATGAAATTTGCTGAAATACACACTGCAAAAGGTGTTATGAAGATTGAGTTGTACGAAAAAGAAACACCTGTTACGGTAAAAAACTTTGAAGACCTGGCCAATAAAGGCTTTTATAATGGTTTGACCTTTCATCGTGTTATTCCTGATTTTGTGATCCAGGGAGGTTGCCCAAAAGGAGATGGAACCGGAGGACCTGGCTACACTATTAAGTGCGAAGTCAATGCTGAAAAACAATATCACGACAAGGGTGTTTTATCTATGGCGCATGCGGGTAGAGACACCGGAGGATCTCAATTCTTTATTTGTCATAACCGTACAAACACGCAACACCTGGATGGGAATCATACCTGCTTTGGTAAAGTGGTAGAAGGGGAAGAAGTTATTGATCAGATCAAAGGTGGAGATGTGATGGATAAGGTTGTCATAACAGAAGAATAGAAATAGGCATATAAAGCAAAAGACCGCTACTTTTTAACGGCCTTTTGACAAACATTAAACCACAACCTATGAAATTATCTTTATGAAGTTCTTTTAATTTTTGCTGAGTTGTAAAAAATCAAATCATTTTAAAAATTAAAGCTTCGTTTTTATCAACTTTATATTTACAAATTACGCTAATAATTCTTATTAATAACGAACCACGAAAGGGGTTAACCTTACTTATGTATATAATCATTGGCTATTTGTCATTTGTTGATCAAATCAAGGTCTAAACCAATATTTCGACCGTTTTTAAAGGAATTATGCTAATAGGATGAAGGAAGAAAATCACTAAAATCCATTAAAAATCTGCGGAAAACATTACTAACTTATTTCAATGAAACTGCTGATATTATTAAAGTGATTGTTAAGTTGGTTTAAAAGATAATTTAAAACTCTGAATAGAGTATACATATTCAAATTTTCTATATAGGAATAGCTGTAAACAAAAAAGCCACTTGATGAAGATCAAGTGGCTTTTCAAAATATAAATATATTTAATATTCTATTTCGCTTTTTCTACGATTGCTTTAAAAGCATCCGGATTGTTCATAGCTAAATCAGCTAGTACTTTTCTGTTTATTTGAACATCAGCAGCTTTTAAGCCTCCCATTAATTTGGAATATGAAATACCGTGCTCTCTAGCACCAGCATTTATTCTTTGGATCCAAAGCTTTCTAAAATCTCTTTTCTTAGCTTTTCTATCCCGATAGGCATATACCCATCCTTTTTCAACGGCATTTTTTGCTACCGTCCAAACATTTTTTCTTCGACCGAAGTAGCCTTTGGCAAACTTCATGATCTTTTTTCGTCGTGCTTTTGAAGCAACGGTGTTTACTGATCTTGGCATTTTAAATTAGTTTTTTAGCGTCAGGTGTCAGACTAGTACTGATCTTTCTACCTAAAGCCTGGTTGAACAAGAAACCTACTTTCTTAAATGTTTAATAATTGTTTTATTCTGGGCTCATCTGATTTATGAACCAAAGTAGCATGCGTTAAATTACGCTTTTGCTTCGTTTCTTTTTTTGTCAGGATATGGCTTTTGAAAGCATGCTTTCTTTTGATTTTGCCTGAGCCTGTCAATTTAAACCTCTTCTTTGCTCCAGAATTTGTTTTTACTTTTGGCATCGTATATATAATTAAATTATTATTTCTTTTTCGCTTGTTTCGGAGATATAATCAAAGTCATACGCTTTCCTTCTAATTTTGGCAACTGATCTACTTTTCCGTATTCTTCTAATGCCTGCGCAAACTTCAACAACAATATTTCACCTCTTTCTTTAAATACAATAGTACGACCAACGAAATGTACATATGCTTTAACCTTAGCGCTATCTTCTAAAAATTTAATAGCATGTTTTAGCTTAAAGTTAAAATCGTGATCATCTGTATTTGGGCCAAACCTAATTTCCTTTAATACGGTTTTATGAGCCTTTGCTTTGATCTCCTTTTGCTTCTTTTTCTGTTCGTATTTAAACTTTGAATAATCAATTATTTTACAAACTGGTGGATCAGCTTTAGGTGATATTTCCACAAGATCAAGTCCATTGTTCTTCGCAAGTTGAATCGCATCATCGATTTTATAAATATCAGCGTCGATATTTTCTCCAACTACTCTGACTTCTCTAGCTCGTATAAATTCATTTACCCTATAGGGCTCTTCTGCCCTGCCACGGTATCTATTTGGCCTTTGTTTTCTAATATTAACCTCCTTTTTTAGTTGAAATTTTATAAAGCTGCAAATATCTGCAAATAATTTTATTTTAAAAACACAAGTATGAATTTAAAAATCACAAATTCATACTTTTTTCCAATTCTTTGTCGAAAAATTTAAAAAGTTCCTCTTTAGTGAGGCTTCCTTTATCTCCTTCTTTGTGTATTCTAACAGAAACGGTTTTATTTTCTTTTTCCTTTTCTCCTACAATTAACATAATAGGAATCTTATTTACTTCAGCATCCCTGATTTTTCTTCCGATTTTTTCGTCTCGATTATCAATGGTACCAGTTAATCCTGACTCTTCCAAATTTGTTAGCGTTTCTGACGCATAATCAGCAAACTTCTCTGAAATGGGAAGAATGATAAATTGTTCAGGCGCCAACCATAGGGGAAATTCTCCAGCACAATGCTCTATTAATATTGCGACAAACCTTTCTAAAGAACCAAATGGTGCTCTGTGGATCATCACAGGTCTGTGCTTTTGATTGTCATTGCCTACGTATTCTAATTCAAATCGCTCCGGTAAATTGTAATCTACTTGAATAGTACCTAACTGCCAGCTTCTATGCAAGGCGTCTTTCACCATAAAATCAAGCTTAGGTCCATAAAACGCCGCTTCTCCTAATTCTGTAACGGTATTTAACCCTTTTTCCTGGGCTGCTTCGATGATTGCCTGCTCTGCTTCATTCCAATGGGCATCATCGCCAATATATTTTTCTTTGTTTTCCGGATCACGTAATGAAACCTGCGCAGTGAAATTTTCAAACCCTAAGGCATTAAATACATAAAGTACCAGATCAATTACTTTTTTAAACTCATCTTTTACCTGATCCTGTCTGCAAAATATATGGGCATCATCCTGTGTGAATCCCCTTACCCTGGTCAATCCATGCAGTTCACCACTTTGTTCATAGCGGTACACTGTGCCAAATTCTGCCAATCTCAACGGCAGATCTTTATATGACCTTGGTTTCGTCTTATATATTTCACAGTGATGTGGGCAGTTCATTGGCTTGAGTAAAAACTCATCCTGCTCATCAGGCACTTTTATGGGTTGAAATGAATCTTTCCCGTATTTGGCATAATGACCAGAAGTAACATACAAATCTTTATTGCCAATATGTGGAGAGATTACACTACTATATCCGGCTTTTAATTGAGCCTTCTTCAAAAAATCCACCAATCGCTCTCGAAGTACTGTACCTTTTGGTAACCAAAGGGGAAGTCCTGCTCCAACTTTTTCAGAAAAAGCAAATAACTCCAGCTCCTTGCCCAATTTTCTATGATCCCTTTTTTTAGCTTCTTCCAATAACTCAAGGTGTTCTTTCAGCTCTTTTTGCTTTGGAAAAGTCACTCCGTATAGACGGGTTAGCTGCTTTCTTTTTTCATCGCCTCTCCAATATGCTCCTGCAATGTTTAATACCTTGGCAGCTTTTATAAAGCCAGTATTAGGAATATGAGGGCCTCGACAGAGATCAGTGAAATTACCCTGATGATAAAATGTAATCGTACCATCCTCCAGGTCTTCTAACAACTCCAATTTGTATTCATCACCCTTATCTTTAAAATAGGCGATTGCATCATTTTTATTAATCTCCTGACGTTTGTATTCATTTTTCTGACGAGCTAGCTCCAACATCCTTTCCTCAATGCGAGGAATATCTTTTAAGGGATCAAATTCTAAATCCCCAAAATCAACATCATAATAAAAACCGCTTTCAATGGATGGACCAATACCGAATTTAATACCTGGGAAAAGACTTTCTAAAGCTTCAGCCATCAAGTGGGCAGAAGAGTGCCAGAAGGTGGATTTGCCATCTGTGTCATTCCATGTAAACAACTGAACTGTTGCATCAGTATTAATAGCGCGTGTAGCATCCCACACCTCACCATTTACTTTTGCTGCAAGTACATTTCTAGCTAAACCTTCACTTATGGACATGGCAATATCATATCCTGAAACACCCTTTTCGTATTGTTTTACCGAACCATCCGGTAATGTAATGTTGATTTGTTGATCACTCATTTAAAAAATCTAATTTATTGGAGTAATGGGATTTCGTGGAACAGGTACCATTCTGATTCTGTTTTCCTCCCTTCTTTTAAGCTGCAAATATCTAACTTTTCTTCTCAATTTTGCTAATTCATCCGCAGCAATTGTATTTGTAGAATCAATTTCAATAATTTTGAGGTATGTATCTTCTGAACTTTGATATCTTCCCAGTCGGTCATAAGCCCTTGCCCTGATGAATAATAGCTCCGGACTGATCAATTCATAATCCTTTAAATAGTATATTGCAGAGTCATATCGTCTCTGCTTAAAGTTAATCTCTGAAAGAAGCTTTATTTTTTGCATCTCAACCTCATTATTTCCTGTCAAAGGATATACATGAGCTTTCGCAGAATCATATTCTCCTGTTTCCATTAAATATTTTGCTAATAAAAAATGTGTGTCCTGATGTTCTTTCCATCTTTCATCCAAATCGGCATATATTTTATTGAATAACCGGTCGTCTTTTTGTGCTAAAAGCAAGTGTAAAAATTCAATGAAGGTGGAAAATGAAGCCTGCTCTTTATCGATCGCCAAGATGTAATTATTGACGGCTCCAACCGTATCATATAAATGTACCAGATTTCGAGCTTTTAATGCGTACAATTCTGAACTTCCCTGGTCTATGTTTATTGCACGATTGATATTATTTAGAGATTTAACAAAATTGTTTTTTGCAAACCAATACTCTCCCGCGACCTGATAGAACAACAAAGAATTCAATTCTTCCGTAGCTATCTTTTCAAATTGAGACTCTGCGTCCTCCAGCCTGTCATTTCTGATATATGCACTCGTTAACAATAACTTGATTTCTGTATTGGAATTGGTGTTTTCAAGAGCACCGGTAAGCGTTTCTAGTGCTTTATTTGGCTCATTGTTCATTAAATAATAATGCGACAAACGAATGTAGTTCTGTGGATTACTTTCATTGTCATCAATGAGTTCTTTTAAAAACTCTACATTACGATCATCCGAAATATTTAACTCAAAATCTGCCGGCGTAGAAGTGTCTACATCAGATTTGCAGTTCATTACAAAAACGGCAATCAACAAGTATATAAATGAGGTTCTCATGTTGATTACAAATATTACTATAAAATAAACTGCATGCTAATTTTAACCTGAAAACCCTTAGTATCTGGAAGGTCGAGATAGTTCATGCGATGGATGAAATCCACTCGCATAAATTTGAAGATGTTTTCTACTCCATAGCCCAGCTCCACAAATGGTTCATTATTTAACGTATTAAATCTTCTTAATGGATTGCCATCTATATCTGTTTCCGGAATGACATTTATATTTTCTTCCCGCATACTACCATAAATAACATTAGCAGTACCCAGCAACCTCCATTTCAGTTTTCTAATCAATGGTATTTTATTAAGTATTAATCCTTGAAAAGAATGATAGTATTTTAATGAAACAAATTCATCGCTCACAAATTCCGAAAAATTCATTGTATTAAAGGCTCCACTGGTATAGAAAAATGATTCATTCCCAACGTGATTTTCTAATGCAGGGTAAGGCACCTGCCCCATTATATATCCGGCATTAATCTGATAATGCGATGTACCAATGAGACCAAGCCTTAGCTTATGCTTCATCTGAAATTCAAAATGATGGAAATCAAGATCACTACCAAGTGGTCCGCTAAAACCATAGATGTACATTAAATCAAAAATTGGGGCTCTTCTCCCTCCCAGGCTGATTCGATAATTTCCATTTTGAACGAAAGACTCATCCCTGCCCCAATGGGTGATAAATTTAATGGAAGTAGATTGAAAATTATTGGCTATTGGAGAGTCTGTTCTTTTAGGATCTGAGTAATATGCAAAATTATATAATGGATCAAACTGATTATAATTAAATTCTATTCGCTGGCTCAATCCTTTAACTATTCCCGATTCCATGTAAATCTTCTGCTGGCGGTGCTCATATGGCTCTATCAATGTGCCATACTTTGTAGAAGCATAAAACATGTAATTATCTGCCAATTTTTCAGAATTCAATCCCACTTGTTCAATATCCATTTTGGATTGTATTCCAATTTCCCGCCATGGATATCTCGAAGTTATCAATCCTACCTTAGCGCTATATTTCCATTTTTTATCACCTGTTCCATAACCCACATATCCTTTGAAATAAACCTTTTTGCTTAATTGATCATTCGTTCGAAGGCCAAAAACAAAGCGATTTCCTTCAATATCATTATTGGCCCAGGTATATAAATAGGGTCCAATATCAATTTTTCCTACTTTAAAATAGCCCGTAGATAAAGTGGTGATTAATTTGGTGTAGAATTTAACCACGGGTACATTTTTTAAGGTATCAATCATATGATACACAGTCACTTCATCTTCAGAAAGCGGATCAAATCTATTTTCTTCCCAATAATCATTTTCATTAATAAGGGCATCTTCAGCTACCAGCACTTGATTTTCGTAAAAACTGGATTTATACTTTGTATTAGTTTTCCAGTTGCGATTGGCATTGTAAAATTTAGCAATAAATCCTGGGGCTTTTTTTGAGGGCTGAATAACATCTATCAGCACCCTGGTTTTTTCCGGCAATAATGGGCCATCATTTGTTGCCACCAATTTTTGCTGAATTTTAATCTTTTCTATAAAGTTTACATTGGCTGACTTCTCAATGGTTAAATCTACCTGACGCAATGCATAATTATCTATGGCGATCCAAATGGTGCCCGTAAATGCCAGGTCGCCTTTCCTATTGGGAAAGACATGCAGTTGATAGCAGGTGTCCTGATCTATTTTTACTGTATCCATGATGTCATAATCATAATACATCCGCCATCCATCGGAAATGGGGGAAATAAATTCTTTTTCAAGAATAGTAAGCCAATTATTATAAAAATTATATTCCTGATAAAAAGCACCTACTACCTGGCTCGTCAAACTTCCGTCTTCAATAGCAATCCCTGAAATTTTAGTTTTCTTTACTTCTTCTCTTCTCGAAAACGGTTCATTTTTTACATAATAGCGGGACATAGCTTCTGAAAAAAAGACTGGAATGTAGGTATCACCATCATCCCCTTTTAATACCGCTATGCTATCCATCACTTTAGACACTTCACGAAATATCTTTTCCTCTTTTAGTTCTTCAGATATTTTATCTATATCAAGCTCAGTTTTAGTATAGCTGTCGTATTCATAGGATTCGAGGGATCTTTTATCGTGAAGATTTTTATTGGCAACTGCCTGCCTTATAATCCCCCAGGCGGGGTTTTCTCCACTCATTATGACAACTTCCTGCAAATTGACCGTTTCAGCAATCAGATCAATTGACAGTTTGGAAGTAACGCCCGGTTCGATATATATTATCTGCGTTTTGTATCCGATATAGGAAAAAACGAGAGAATCAAATGACTCATATGTAGAAAGTGAGAACCTACCTTCAAAATCAGTAGTAGTACCTTTTTGAGTTCCATAAAAAAATACGTTAACGAAAGGAACAGCATCACCTGTAGCCTTATCAAGTACTTTTCCAGAAATGACGGTTTGAGATTGTGCTAATAAAGTCGGAATAGTACTCATCCACCATAGCGCAACAAAAAGCAATAAATATGAAAGTCTTCTCAACGTAAAAAGTTCCGTTAATCAATGATTAATATGGCTGATAACGATGTTATAAACCATTAGGTTTAAGCATCAAACAACCCAAGTTGATCTTTACCATCTTCATCTTTCTTATCAATGTCCAGATCGATGGTATCTCCTACATCAAATGATTCTTCCTTTTTCGCAGGAGAAGAATCAGTATTCTGTGGGTTTTCTTGCGATGTTTTTGGTGCCTTTTCTTTTACAATTTCAACTTCTTCTTTTTTAGGTTGGGGCTCAATTTCTTGTTGTTTAGTTTTATCTATAATTTTTAGAATTCTTTCCGAAGAAAATTTATTCCCAATTGCTTTCCACCCTTTTACTTCAATAAGCTCTTCTAAATCAGCCTCATGCACTGATTTATTGTTGCCTTTTTCTCTGACATGGTATTCTATTTCTGGCTTTGCTGCTGTTGACACATATTCAAGCTTTGAGCCTTTCCCGTCAGAAATAAATGAAAACCTCTTGTTTAAAGTAGTAGTTTCCAACTGGAAGCGCTTAATATAGTAGGTTTTATTTCCACTATCGTAATAAATAGCGGAGATAACTGACATAGGATTGTATTTCTCTATCAGCGCTATTTTTTCAACATCATATCGATTGGTTAACTCATAGTTGGTTAGTTCATAGGAGCCATCTTTATAAATAGAAAGTATGCTATCATCGCCATTAAAAACTCCCAACTTAACACCCCTACTATCTTTATTTAACCTACCCACGGCATCATCATAGTAAATATCCAAACCACCTAATGTAGATACTCCCTGGCTGGTTAGCTCTATTTTACGTACCGGATATTTGGTAAGAATATTTCCTCCTGCCCCTCTACCTTTTATTTCTATCGTAGAAAAATCAAAATCAAATACTTTAATTCGAGCCCTGCTTCTTGAAGAAAGATGGACAGAAATTACCTCTGCTTCTCCATTAGGGTTAGCGGTGAAATACAGTGTTTTTGAACCGGGATTTCCTTTAGATACATTATAATCTTTATCACGTGTTACAGCCAATACTTGAAAACGTTTTACCATGGATCTTCCTGTTTTCCCATCCAGGTAAACCGCATTATATACCATGCGTTCATCATTTTTTCTGAACACATCCGCGTAAATTATATCTTTCCCTACAAATACTTTATCGGATATTTTTACAACTTTAAAAACACCATCTCTTCTGAAAATGATGATATCATCCAGGTCAGAGCAATCACAGATAAACTCATCCTTTTTAAGCCCATACCCGATAAACCCTTCTTGTCTGTTGATGTACAGTTTGGCATTATTTGCTGCAACTACGGTAGCTTGGATATTTTCGAAATTCTTTATTTCTGTCTTTCGCTCTCTTCCTTTACCGTATTTATCCAATAAGTTCTGAAAATAATTAATGGAGAAGTCAATGATATTGGCTAGATGATGTTCAGTTTCTTTTAATTCTTCCTCCAGCTTTTTAAGTAATTCGTCCGCCTTAAAAGAGTCAAATTTAGAAATCCGTTTAATTTTTATTTCTGTCAGACGAACAATATCATCTTCCGTAATTTCTCTATAAAACTGTTTTTTAAAGGGATCTAGTCCTTTATCAATGGTACTTATTACATCTTCCCAGGTTTCGCATTCTTCAATATCCCGGTAAATTCTGTTTTCAATAAATATCCTCTCCAATGAAGAAAACAAGATTTTTTCCAGCAGCTCGCCTTTCTTAATTTCAAGCTCCTGACGAAGTAATTCTACAGTTTGATCTGTATTTACCTTCAGAATGTCATTGACACTCATAAATGCCGGCTTGTCTTTTACGATCACGCAGGCATTTGGTGAAATGGAAACTTCGCAATCCGTAAAGGCATACAATGCATCTATGGTGATATCAGGCGATTGGCCAGCAGCTAACGACACCAATACTTCTACATCCTGTGCTGTATTATCCACTACTTTTTTGATCTTGATCTTTCCTTTATCATTAGCTTTAATGATGGAATCTATCAAACCTGTAGTAGTAGTACCAAAAGGTATGTCCCTGATAATCAAGGTCTTCTTATCTAGCTCTTCTATTTTTGCACGAACCCTGATTTTCCCTCCTCTTAATCCTTCATTGTAGTCAGAAAAATCAGCGGTACCACCTGTAGGGAAATCCGGATATATACTTACTTTCTTCCCTTTTAAGATATCAATGGATCCTTTTAACAATTCACAGAAATTGTGAGGAAGTATCTTGGTAGAAAGCCCCACTGCAATTCCTTCAACACCCTGCACCAATACCATTGGAAATTTAACGGGTAAAGTGACAGGTTCCTTTTTTCTTCCGTCGTATGAAAGTTGCCAATCAGTCGTTTGTGGGTTATACAATACCTCCAGGGCAAATTTAGAAAGCCGAGCTTCTATATACCTGGGAGCGGCCGCGCTGTCTCCTGTACGTACATCTCCCCAGTTACCCTGGGTATCTATTAATAAATCTTTTTGGCCAATATTAACAATGGCGTCACCAATTGAGGCATCTCCATGTGGGTGATACTGCATCGTACTACCTATGATGTTGGCCACCTTATTATACCTTCCATCATCCAATTCCTTCATTGCATGCATGATCCGCCTTTGCACAGGCTTGAAACCATCATCAATCGCGGGAACTGCCCGTTCAAGAATCACATAAGAAGCATAGTCCAGAAACCAACTTTCGTACATTCCTGATACATGCTGTAATTCATGCATCTCTTCATCCTCTGGCAACATTGTTCCGTTGCCATTTTCGTTATCTGCCATTTTCTAATTCTTACCTTTCAGTTAAAATTAAGCAACCTCTACTTTCAACTCTTCGACCAAATCTTGCTCTATTCGGAGGTTTTCAATAATAAAATCTTGTCTTTTAGGGGTGTTTTTGCCCATATAAAATTCCAGTAAAGATTTAATACTGGTTTCTTTTGAAAGAATCACTGGGTCCAACCGCATGCTCTCTCCAATAAAATTTTTGAATTCATCAGGAGAGATTTCACCCAATCCTTTAAATCGGGTGATTTCAGGTTTACTTCCCAATTTATTTATTGCAGCTCTTCTTTCTTCATCCGAATAGCAATAGATGGTTTCTTTCTTATTTCTCACCCTGAACAATGGTGTATCCAGAATAAATAAGTGCCCATTACGAACCAGGTCGGGAAAAAACTGCAAGAAAAAAGTAAGTAATAAAAGCCGTATGTGCATCCCATCCACATCAGCATCGGTAGCGATAATGATCTTTCTGTATCGAAGACTTTCCAGGCCATCTTCAATATTTAATGCATGCTGCAATAAGTTGAATTCTTCATTTTCATAGACGATTTTTTTTGTCAATCCGTAGGAATTCAATGGTTTACCGCGTAAACTAAATACTGCTTGAACCTGCACATCTCTTGACTTGGTAATTGATCCACTCGCTGAATCTCCCTCTGTAATGAATATCATCGACTCATCTTTACGGTCAGCTTTTGCATCATCCAGGTGAATTCTACAATCTCTCAATTTCTTATTATGAAGATTTGCCTTCTTTGCGCGTTCATTGGCCAACTTTTTAATGCCCGCCATGTCTTTTCTTTCACGCTCAGATTGTAGAATTCTTTTTTGCAAGGCTTCAGCAACATCTGAATGCTTATGCAGGTAATTATCCAGCTGGGCTTTTACAAAATCATTGACAAAGGTTCGCATTGTTGGGCCATCAGGACCCACATTCTGGGAACCAAGCTTTGTTTTTGTCTGACTCTCAAAAACGGGCTCCATTACTCTTACAGATATGGCCGCCACTATACTTGCACGGATATCTGCGGCATCAAAATTTTTATTATAAAACTCCCGTATGGTCTTTACAAATGCTTCACGAAAGGCTGCTAAATGCGTTCCTCCCTGGGTAGTATACTGACCATTGACAAAAGAATAATATTCTTCGCCATATTGATTATTATGGGTAATGGCTAGCTCTATATCTTCTCCAATTAAGTGTATGATCGGGTACCTGATATTTTCCATATCAGATTTCTTTTCCAGGAGGTCCCACAGCCCTTTTTCAGAATGAAATTTTCTACCATTGAAATTAATGGTTAATCCCGCGTTGAGGAAGCAATAGTTCCACAACATGTTATCGAGGTATTCCGGAATAAAATGGAAGTTTTTAAATATTTCTCCATCCGGCTCAAATGCCACCAAAGTACCATTGCGCTGAGATGATTTTTCTACCTTATTATCTTTAACCAGATTACCCAAGCTAAACTCCGCCATTTTGGTTTCGTTTTCCCGAAAAGATTGCACTTTAAAATATCTTGAAAGCGCATTTACTGCCTTGGTACCTACACCATTTAAACCTACCGATTTCTGAAAAGCTTTTGAATCGTATTTTCCTCCGGTATTTATTTTTGACACACAGTCAATCACCTTACCTAACGGTATTCCTCGACCATAATCCCTTATCTCTACCCGATGTTCCGTGATTTTAATATCTATCGTCTTACCATATCCCATCACATGCTCATCAATACAATTGTCAAGCACTTCCTTTACCAACACGTAAATACCATCATCAAATGAAGACCCATCACCTAATTTTCCGATGTACATCCCCGGTCTTAAGCGAATATGTTCCTTCCAGTCTAGCGACCGAATATTATCTTCATTATATGTTACTTCTTGATTTGCCATAGAGACTTATTACTTAAAAAAATTCAAACGTTGAATTAAGTGAAATATCAACCAAAATAATAATCTTATTTTCGATTCTTCAAGTACAAAAACAGTCAAATCAGTTCAACTAAACATTAAGTAATCACTCATAATTAATTGTATGACTGAAATTTAAACACCTTTATTTATGTCTTAAATTGACATAAATAATTCTTAAAAAATTATCGATGCTTGAAAAATAATACAGGTAGTAGTATCAATGAAATAATTATCAATATTGGCCCTAAATAGAGAATGTATGCATAATTCATTAAGTTTAATGCACTATCGCTATTTAAAAAACCGACGAATGAAACATAGGATATCATTAGAATATTTACTGATATTGCAAATGTATTAAGCCAGGATAAAAATGACGGAGATCCAATAAAACCATCTCCCCCCTCCTTTTTATTTTGGATAGAGCCAAGTATTCTTTCAAACAGAAAGAACAATAAATGAAGACCTACAAAAATCCCCAATGAATAATAGAAGAATGATTCTACATTTAGGGAAAGTAATTTTCTCGATTCAAGATATACCTGGGTGTCATTGATAAGATATGAATAGGTAACAATCAACATGGCAATAAAGCCAATTGATGTAATTGTCTTGAGAATTTTGGATAGCTTGAACATAGTTTCAATTTGATGCTGCGAAATTAAATAAAAAGGCGTTGATCAAAAATTCCTACCCTCATTTATCTCTTGTTATTTAATTAATTCACTTGGATACAATTCCGTAAGTTCATAACTTTCATAACCTCACACTTAAAACCAGCTGGTATTATCTCTTGCTAATCATGTAGTTGTATGAACTTAAGTCCGGTTGTACTTGCGATACCTATCTATTTTTTGTTGATCGGTATTGAATTAATTGTTGAGCAAATAACCAGGAAAAAAACCTATCGGCTCAATGATGCACTTACCAATATTAATTGCGGAATTACCTCCCAGGTGACGGGAGTTTTTCTTAAAATCTTATCTGTAGGCGTCTATCAATTGGTTTATGAACATTGGGCACTCATGTCCATTCCATTCAATTGGTGGAGTGTCACAATTTGTTTTGTGCTATACGACCTCGCCTACTATTGGGCGCACCGAATGAGCCACGAGATCAATCTGTTTTGGGGCGGCCACAGCGTACATCACCAGAGTGAAGATTATAACCTGTCCGTTGCTTTACGACAAAGTTCCACCCAAACCATCTGGTCATTTCCATTTTACCTTCCAATAGCGATAATGGGATTTGACACCTGGACTTTCATTTGGGCTTCCGGGCTAAACCTGATTTATCAATTTTGGATTCATACCGAATCAATTGGAAAAATGGGCGTTTTGGAGAAAGTCCTCAATACTCCAAGCCATCACAGGGTTCATCATGGCAGGGATCCTAAATACATCGATAAAAACCATGCAGGAGCACTTATTATCTGGGATAAAATGTTTGGGACATTCCAGGAAGAAGAAGAAAAACCACATTACGGGGTCACTACTCCTATTAAAAGCTGGAATGCTATCTGGGCAAATCTGGTTCATTACAATTTTGTATTAAATGATTTCAAAAACGCCAAAACGTGGAAAGATCGATATCGAGTGTTATTTAAAAAACCTGGATGGAGACCTGAATATCTTGGAGGTTATATTCAACCAAAAACTGTTGAGAATGGTTACTCAAAATTTAATGCCCATACTTCCAAACACTGGAACCTTTATATTGTAGTACATTATGTAATCACATTGGTTTTTACCTCCATTTTTCTTTTTAATCAATCTGGTTTTAATTTATCGTCAAAGGTAGTTTTTGTTCTGGCGATAGTGCATGCAGTACTTAACTTCGGAGGAATATTTGAACACAGAAAATGGATTTTGATTTCAGAATTATTTAGATTGGCAAGCATTCCAGTATTGATTTACATTTTTACAGATAACTATCAGTTTTTCAATACTTTATTAATAACGGGAATTGTTTTATCTATTTTTTCAATTGTATTTATCCTAAAAAATAGAAGCTCGCTAACCTGAATTGCATTTATGGGAAATAACATAATTCAACAGATTGCAATTGTTTTTTCAATTGCCATACTTCTACAGCTGACGTATTGCAAGCGCAAAAAAACCATTGAAAACTTCGACTCTGAAACCTGGATTGAAGATCAGTATGGGTGTGGGGGTAGTCGCCTTGAATTAATGAATGATTTGTTGAAGGTGAAATTTAAATTAAGAGGAAAAAAGACGAGTGAAATTGAAGATATCCTCGGAAAACCAGAAGGTATTGAACTTTACAAACGAGATCAAAAATATTATATCTATTTTATGGAGTCCAATGAAAATTGCTCCGGTACCCTAAAAGAAAATCCATTAAAGCTCTATGTTCGGTTTTCTGCAGTAGGTATTGCCAATGAGTTTACTATTAGAACAGAATAAATTAATTTATCTTAATTAAGATAACACAGGGATGCTGCCCCCATGATCCCGGCATTATTACCCAATTCAGCTTTTTTGATAAGGAGATCTTTGGTGTAGTAAGAGGTTAAGTTCTCTTCTAACATTTTAAGTATAGGCTTTTTAATGATATCAAAGGAAACAGCCAGTCCACCACCAATTATTATCGCTTTAATATCAAACAACCGTACTGTCGAAACAAGAGATTCTCCCAAGTACTCACCCACTTCTTTAAATATCTTCTTTCCTACCGGATCACCTTCCAGGCCTGCCAGAGCGATAGATTTTGGAGCTATATCATCTTCAACTGAATATAATGGACTATCCATTTTTCCTTTCAGCTTTTTAAATCGCTTCATGATTCCCTTTTTACCAATATTCTGCTCCAGGGTTTTTCCATTATGGGTAAGGGTATGCCCTATTTCCACACTGTTTCCATCACCACCTTTGAAGATTTCATGGTCTATTATTACTCCACCACCTATTCCTGTTCCTAACGTAATGAATATGTAATGCTCCGGCATTTTCGATTTTGCAAAATAATACTCCCCCAGTGCAGCGGCAGCAGCATCATTTTCTAAATGAAAGATTTTCCCTGGATTAGCTTTGTCAATTTCAGATTTGAGGTTTACACCATTTAAGTTGGGGATATTGGGGATTTCCAGTAATGTGGATCGATCTTTTGAAATCACACCAGGAACACCAATCCCTACTTTTTTTACCTCCGGATATTTGGCTAATTCTTTCTTTAAAATTCGGTTGAAGTACGGAACAAAATCATCTTCCCCTTTGGTGGGATATTTCACCTTTTCCAACATCTGACCATCAGAACCAACAACTCCTATTTTAATATTCGTTCCACCAACATCAATACCAAAAAATTTTTCCATAGGATTCTATTATCTAAAAACCGTTTAAGCTTTGACGTTACAAATAAATAAAAAACTTATAAGAGACCCTTACAAAATTCGATGAAAGTGCAATCGTTTGCGAGAAAGAGTTATTTTTTTATCATAGTTTAAAACAGAATGAATACTCTACTTAGAAATAAAATCAATCACTTCGCGAATATATTTTCAAAAACCAAAATAGCCGCCATTCCCGGATGCGAAAAAGTGCAAAAATACTCCGCGTTCCGTCATCAAGAGGAGCAAACCAAAACAACCAATCTAACGCTATTTTACATGCGACGTGATGATCTCTCTGTAAATATCAGGAGTGTTCGAATTCTGTGATTTGATTTCAACAATGCCCTCTTCTACTGGATGAATTAGGATTGCCTTTCAATCGTCCTCGTTTCAAACAATGAGAATCGTACTAAGCCTCAATGTTTGTTGTGGAGGACTCTTAAAGTACGAGATCCTTCACTTCATTTTATTCCGTTCTGGATGACGTTGATGGAGGAT
>JBNLGO010000057.1:0-21116 GCA_050306095.1 Cyclobacteriaceae bacterium | reverse complement strand
TCTAAATTTTAGTTTATTTGGTAAGGTTTAACTAACACACTATGAAACACACTTTCCTTATCTTGCTCACCTCGTTGGCATTTTCATGTACACACAAACTATATGTGGCTCCAAATATGGCAGATTGCAATATTGCCGGAAGGACGGAATGCTATTTAATTAAGAGTTCAACAGAAGGCAATTGGATAATGATGGCAGAGGATATTATAGGTTTTGAGTTTGAAGAAGGTTTTGTTTATCGGGTGTTAGTTAAAAAAATTAAAACAGAAGATGAATTTGGCACTTTAAGGGATGCCTATGAGTTAGTAGAAATACTTGAGAAAAAACCTTATACGAAAAAGAACATCACAACTGAAGATGGTTGATTGATACAAACAATCTCACTTTCCATTTGTTCCCTTTTTCAATGATAATTTATTTTATACCAAACTAAACTGAACTATGAACGACTCAATCGATCAAATGAATAAGTATTCTCAAATAGCCTGGGACTATGTTATTCAATATGGTCCAAATTTAATTGGCGGCATCATTTTCCTTTTTATAGGTCTCTGGATAGTCAAAAAAATTGCAAATGGTGTTAACAAAGTCATGGAGAAAAGGGACATGGATCCTTCTCTTCGTCCGTTCCTGAAATCACTAATTTTGAATTTGCTACGCGTGCTGGTCGTCGTCAGTGTGATGGGCATGATAGGTATCGAGATGACTTCATTCATAGCGATACTTGGTGCAGCTGGTCTCGCAGTGGGTATGGCATTATCTGGAACGCTACAGAATTTTGCTGGGGGAGTTATGATTTTAATTTTTAAGCCTTACACGGTAGGTGATGTGATAGAGGCTGGAGGATTTATAGGGTCTGTCAGTGAAATCCAAATATTTAATACGATTCTGAAAACATGGGATAATAAGACGATCATTGTGCCTAACGCTCAACTTTCTAATAATTCCATTACAAATTATTCCACCGAAGGAACGAGGAAAGTAGAGTGGGTATTCGGGATTGGCTATGGAGATGATATTGATAAGGCTAAGTCTATCATTGAAAAAACGGTGTTTTCAGATGACCGGGTTATGGATGAGCCGGGTTCCTATTTTATTAATTTGTCGGAATTAGGAGATAGCTCCGTTAATTTTAAGGTAAGAGCGCTAGTTAATAGTGATGATTATTGGCAAGTGCTTTTTGATATGAATGAAAGGGTGAAAAAAGCTTTTGATAAAGAAGGTATATCTATACCTTTCCCACAAAGGGATGTGCATTTATTCCAGGAGAAATAAATATTAATTTGTTATAGTTAAAAAAAGGGAAGATGAGGTATTTGTCTTTCCTTTTTTTATAAATATGAAAACCGTATTCTTTAAGGTTAATATTAAAATCCAAGTACACTGAGAATTGAACTGGAAGAATAATGAATAATGCCATTTATTGAATTTTTTTAACCATGTAAGGTTTTTCAAATCTATTCTTAATAAATACAGTTATTCAATATTCAATATTGTTTGATGAATTATAATGGAGTTGATTTTTCGTCGGGTTTTGCAATGGGTTGATCTGATAAAAAAATCATTTAATCCAGTTAAATGTATCCGATTGAAAGTGGAAACAAAAACCTTATAGTCATTTAAACTATAACCCACCTTATGTTTGTCAATTTTCAATTTCGACCAATAAATCTCAAAAAAGGTAAATATATCTTTCATATTACTACACCTTCAATATCGCTGTTTTGAGTGGCGAATTGCTATGCCTACTTTTGCGGTGAAATTATTGTTCAATTAAGATAATAATAAAACCATGACAGTGTTGAAGAGAATAGTAGGAGTGCTTTTGTTTATGTTGGTATTAACATCGGCAAATGCACAAGTGGAAAAATTTCAAAGTTTATTTATCTATAACTTTAGCAGGTACATTAAATGGCCTGAAAACATGAACAATGGCCAGTTTGTGATTGGCGTATTGGGAAATTCAGATGTATATAATCATCTAAAAGTAATGGCCGATACAAAGAAACAAACGCAAAACATGGACATGATCGTTAAGCAATACAACTCGATTTCTGAAATCGAAAATTGTCACATCTTATTTATATCATCAAATTTTGCTTCAAAGGTAAATGAAGTTTCAGCTTCACCAAAAACAAAATCAACCTTAGTGGTGACTGATAAGCCTGGTCTGGCTAAAAGAGGAGCAACTATTAACTTTGTGCAGGAAAGTGGCAAAATCAAATTTGAACTAAACCAATCTAATGCAGATAAAAGAGGGCTAAAAGTAGCAGGTTCACTTTCTGCATTATCCATTCTTGTATAAAAACAACCATATTTATTAAGAATCTACAATCATGAAAAGATTAATATGCGTGGTCTGCTTAGTGTTGACTATACAATATGTTTTTGCCCAGGCAGAAACGGAAGATTTATATGAAATGTCTTTAGAGGAGCTGATGAATATTGAAATTGTTTCAGCTTCTAAAAAGAAAGAAAATGTATTTGATGCACCATTAGCCAGTTACACGATTACTGGAAAAGAAATCAGGAGTTCCGGAGCTAATTCTATTGCAGAGGCATTACGTCTTTGCCCGGATTTAATAGTACGCGAGGTGTCTAATGGTGTTTATGATGTGCATGTTAGAGGTTTTGATAACATGCCGAGAATGACGGATGGAGCCTTCCAGACTAATCAACTTACCTTAGTTATGATAGATGATCGTCCGGTTTTTAATCATAACATGGGAGCGGTGTATTGGGAAAATCTGCCAATAGAGATCAACGATATTGAGCGCATTGAAATTGTAAAAGGACCAGCAGCACCTTTATTTGGTCCCAATGCTGTAACCGGGGTAATCAATATTATCACAAAAGAACTTGCACATCAGGGTTTTAATGCTAGTGTCGATGCCCAATTGGGTAATGCTGGTTCGGTAATCACTTCGGCTAATGTTGGCCAAAATTGGGATAAATTCGCTATTAACCTATCGGGAAACTACCAAAAGAGAGAAATGTATTCTGATGAGTATTTTGAGTTTAGGTCAGGAAATTATGTCAAAGGTGGAAGTAATTTGCGAAGTACAATGGGCGAACCAATTTTGAAAGAAGCACTAGGAGACCCCGGACAATCGCTCGATAAATATGGAGTGAATCTATTTACAAAATTTAGCCTGTCAGATGCATTGGAAATAAATTTTGATGCCGGAATTCAGGAGGCTACTACGAAGAGATTTTATTTTAATAATGATTTTACTCCTGTATCAGAAACTACTTTCAATTCTAATTATTTTAATCTTGCCGCAGATTACAAAGGATTAAAAATCAGGGTTTCTCAAAGTAACGGAAATGATGTTTTGAGTAAGTTCGTGCCTTTTGTGAGTTTTGAGTATGAGTATAGTGTCAATGATATGATGCTGGACTATACCTGGAATATTAGTGATAAATTAAGCATACAACCAGGCCTCAATTATCAACATGCAAAATACACGGGGATAGCCAGTGAGGGGCAGGCCTCATTAATTGAAGGTGATAAAATTTTGGAAACAATAGCTGCATCGATGCGATTTGACTATAGCCCTACAGATAAGCTTCGACTAATTGCTGCTACGCGAGCTGATAAATTTTCTCGTCCAGATAAAACTTATATTTCATACCAGTTTATCAGTACTTACAATATCAATGATAAAAATATTGTCCGGGCGGTATATTCAAAATCTAATAGCAGTGCTTTTGTTGGTCCTACATTTTTGAATGTCAATCTCGTTTATCAAGTCCCTGGATTGCCCGATGGGACATTTGGCACCTATCAATATAAAGGGGAGCCAAACTTGAAATTGTTTAGCCTAAACCTGATAGAATTAGGGTATAGAGTGAAATTATTTTCCAACCTGGAAGCTGACTTAACTTTATTCCATCAGGAAGGAAATGATTTTTATGCCGTGGTTTATCAACCAATACCATCAGGTTACGAACCTTTAGCATCAAATTTATTGCAGATGGAAAACCTTGAAATGAAAGGTATTCAAAATGGAGCCACGCTATCACTCAACTGGGTGCCAATGGCTAATTTGCAATTGAAGCCGTTTTTCACTTTCCAAAAATCGGAAATTGAAAACCTTCCTACTGCCTTGAGGTCACCTGATCTTGATCCTATTCAAAACACTGAAAATGTCATTGACGATACGCATTATCCTACACCGGATGTGTTTGGTGGTGCCTACATTAATTACAGTTGGAATAAATTTAATTTTAATATCAATCCATATTTTATGTCGGCCTATCGGGTGTTTAATGAGAATGATTTAATTCGTGGGACATTGGTTGGTGAAATTGATAACACATTTCTTTTGAATGCCAAAATCTCATACAGCGTCCTGGAAAAATTAAGCATATATGTAAATGGAAGAAATCTGGTAGGAGCTGGAACAAACCAGCATTATGGCACAGCAAAAACGGGAACCTTGCTCACTGGTGGGTTAAGGTTAGAATTATAAGCAAAAACGACACACTATTCTCAAGGAGGTCAGCTCGAAAGAGTTGGCCTTTTTTTTATGAAAGTCGTAGGACCACTAAAAGTGATTCTACGACTTTCATGCTTGTGGGTGAATACTCATAATTCATGAAAGATTTATTGTTCATAATGCAAATATGTTTTTCGATTATTTATAGAAATGTTATAAGCATAATTGTGTTTTAAAGTGTTATTATTTATATATATAATTGTGGTAAAGCTATATTAAATGTGTTTTATAGTGTTTTATTGGATAAAAAATTTAAATGTAGTTGTGTTTAATTGTTGTTATTATTAGTTTTAAAAATAGTGTTTGAATCGTGATTTGAAAAGGTTGATGTTTTTCAACTTCTAAAATCTAAAAAATATAAGTGGTTATAATGTTGATTGTTTGTTTTTTGATTTTTTATTCAATTCAGAATCAATCCTATATTAAATAAATTTTGTTTTCGTCCTCATTCCTTAAAAAACCAGACAAAAGGTCTGGTTTTTTTTATGCTATGTTGCTAACCTTTATATGGTCTTCGTTATAATTCAAGAATCCCTATGTAATGGTTAATTTAGGATCAATTCGAAAATATGGGGATTATCTTGATAAATAATATGTAAAGCAAAGATCATGGCGTTTTTCTTTGTTACTTTCTTTTGACACCAAATGAAAATAAGGGTAGTCAAAAGAAGATTGAAAAAACATTATAGCCATTAACTTCATGAATAGTGCAAGTACTCCACAGAAATATTGCATGATAATTTATTATTTCACAAAGGACACCAAGAAAATACAAAGTTTTACAGTGTAATAGGGTACAGAAAATTGATTTCTGTTTCGACTTTAGAAATCAGGCATAACGACATAATTAAACTGACTAATTGGTCTTATTCGTAGATCTCATCATAGGAGGAAATGATAATGCAAATGAAATAAATCCATCTGCTAAAAATATTAAGGCATAAAAAAACCCAGCCGAAGCCGGGTTTATTCATACACCTACTTAGTTTGGGATTATTAAAAGTTTACATCTTTAGTCTCTCTTCCTACAGAAATGGTTGCTGTCCTGTCGCAAGCCCCATTGCCATAATCTACTAGTATTTCCAATTCGCCAACCAGTATTGATTTTCTTCCTTGAATCGCCATATATGCACTTTTAGAAATACATTCACTTTTATAAATTAAAGCTTGCGTTATTTCAGTGGTATAATCCTTTCCAAATCTTGTGATGCCATTAGCCGTTCCTTCTACAGATAGCATCAGACCTTCACTTGTAAATGACCAGTTGTGCGTTCTATCAGCATTCCAGGTGGCGAATGTTTGATCTGGCCAGGTTAATTTTCCATTGGTAACCACTACGTCAAAAATGGCTCCCTGCAAACTACTCGAAACGGTAGTCGATTTAACATTACCTTCTATTTTAATATCATCAATATGAAAATCCTGAAATATGGTTTGTACTATAGAACCAGCTTCATATCTACGTCCGCTGTATTCTAATATAACAATGCCTTTCCAAACTTTTCCACCAGCGGCGGTACACCCATTGCCAAAATCAATTTTAATATTTCCTGATGCTTTTGTACCACTAAGCGTGATGGTTGCGCATTCAAACTCCGGGGAGGTAGCAGCTGTTCTTTCGATGCCATTATCCTCTACATATTGCATCCCTTCATTTATAATGCTTTCTACAACGGAAAATGTGTTTTCAGTATCTCCATCTGAGGTAAAAGTATTGGTTTCATCCTCATTAAATTCTACTTCCTTCTCGCAAGAGCTGATAAATGCCAGTAAAAATAAGGCAGCGAAAACGAACAATAAAAATCGCATACTTTTCATAATGATTTCTCTTCATATAAATAATTGATTAAAGATCACACATTTTATACGCTACTGCTTGACAATACATTGCTGGTACTTTTGAAGTAATGTATTTAGTAAAATGACCAGGAATTAATTTTGACATTAGATGAATTGCACATTTTAATAGATAAAATCCCAATTGTTTGAAATTAAAATTTAAATAGAAGAATGTGCATCAAAAAGAATTCATATTTTAAAGTCAAAAATTGATGCAATTCGGCAATACTTTACATTATGAAATCATTTTTAACCATTGTTTTTATCTCCATTTTTTATTTTAATTCGACGATTCTCCAAGCTCAAGACACCATTCGTTATCATATGTCCTTTACAAATGCTGTGCATCACGAATGCCTCGTAAGCATCTTAATACAGGGCGTACCTGATGAGCCATTGTATTTCAATATGAGTAATTCTTCTCCCGGTAGATATGCTAATCATGAGTTTGCAAAAAATGTGTACAGTGTGGAAGCAATCTCAATGGACGATGAATTATTGCCGATCACTAAAACCGGTATTTCTGAGTGGATGGTTATCCCAGAAAATGGATATGTAAAATTATATTATAACCTATATGCTAATCATCCGGATGGGACATATGCTGGCATAGATCAAACCTTTGCCCTACTAAATATGCCAGCTTCGATAATGTGGGTTAAAGGCCTGGAAAATAAACCAGTGAAAATAGATTTTGATTTTCATGAAAGTACCGGGTGGAAGGTTTCTACACAGCTGCCACATCTCAAGGCTAACAGCTATTATGCTCCAGATTTATATTATTTAATGGATAGTCCAACTGTTCTTGCAAAAACTGATTTGCGGGAATTTGTGATCAATGACGATGGAAAAGAGCAGAAAATTAAGGTTGTATTTAATCCGGATGTAGATGATGTGGTGGAAGATCAATTTACAGAATTGGTAAAGAAAGTTGTCAAGGAAGGGATAGCTGTATTTGGTGAATTACCGGCTTTCGATTTTGGTGAATACACCTTTCTATGCAGTAATGGTGAATATTTCCATAGAGATGCCATGGAACATCGCAATTCTACCATGATTACATTTTCGAATAAATTGGAAGGAAATGAATATAGTATCATAGATCCCATTGCACATGAGTTTTTTCATATCTGGAATATCGAGCGCATCCGACCCAAAAGCCTGGAGCCATTTGATTTTACTCAAGTAAATTCAAGTGGGGAACTGTGGTTTGGAGAAGGATTTACAGAGTATTACAGTGACCTTTTGCTAAGAAGATCGAACATTAAGAATGATACTGAATTTTTTGGAAAATATTCCGGGATACTTAACTATGTGTTAAACAGTCCTGGTATTGACAAGCATTCCCTGGTTCAGATGAGCCACATGGCGCCTTTTGTAGATGCCTCCATTTTTATTGATAAAACCAATTTTCAAAACACATTTTCATCATATTATTACTACGGTGCGTTGGTTGCCTTCGCATTGGATTTGAGCATTAGATCCCAATACCCGGATAAGTCGCTTGATGATTACATGAAGTTGTTATGGAACCTTTATGGAAAGACGGAAATTCCTTATACACTACAAAATTTAAAAGGAGCGTTAGCCCAACTTACAGGTGATATTTCCTTTGCCAATTCCTTTTTTAGTAAACACATTGAAGGAAAAGAACAGCCTAAATATGATATTTTATTGAATCATTTTGGGTATTCGCTGGATTATGATTCTACCCTTACAGACCTTGTTACCCATCAGTTTAAAAGCCTGGATAAAAAGCTGATCTATCATTCCCATCCGATAGAAAGATCTACTTTCTACCTTACTGGAATTAATAAAGGAGATGTTCTCATATCCGTTAATGAAAAGCAATTTTCTACCGTTCAGGAATTAACAGCTTACTTCAATAATTTAAAAATAGGAGATGTAATGCGCGTAAAGTATTTGCATTTTGGTAAAGAATATGAAAGGACTACATTAGTAAAGCCGTACAAAAAATATCAAATTAATGCCCATAAAAAACCAACTGATCAACAACTAAAACTCCAAAAAAGTTGGCTTGAATCTAAAGCCGGAAACTAACCAGACAATACCATCATGAAGACAATCTACATAGTACTATTTATCCTAATTATCATAATCCTGATAGGATTTATTTACCTACAGCCTCGGTTAAAAATTATTACAGGATATGCGGCCAAAAGTATGTGCTCCTGTGTATTTGTAGCGAATCGAACACCTGAATCTGTACTGGGTCAGGACCTTAATTTTTCTTTTGTTAAGTATGCTAAAGCCTGGGTAGATGAGAATGAAAAAGCGGCCTATAGTACCGTGTTTGGTTTGTCAAAACGAAAAGCTGTATTTCGTGAAGGTTTAGGCTGTAGCCTTGTATTTGATGAAGAACCATCGGAATTGCCAGGAGGATTTGGCATAAAACAATCCATATTAAAAAAAGATACTATTTGGCCAATCGGTGATCAAATGTCAGATACCACATTTGAAAATATAAACTATGAAAAACTTGAGAAAGTTGTAAACGAAGCTTTTGATGCAGAGGGTGAAAGTGTGAAAAATACCCGTGCAGTTTTGGTGATTTATAAAGACCAAATAGTAGCTGAAAAATATGCTCCTGGTTTTACGGTAGAGACCCCTCAGTTGGGATGGTCGATGACCAAAAGTATCACAAATGCAATGGTAGGATTGTTGGTAAAAGAGGGTAAACTATCTATCGAGAGCAGCAATTTATTTAAGGTGTGGGAACAGGACGAACGAAAAAGCATTACCCTCAACAACCTGCTGCAGATGAATACCGGACTGGATTGGAATGAGCAATATGGAGATCAATCAGATATTACCCTGATGCTTTATCGACAAAATGATAAGGCAGGCTATGCTATAAATAGAGAGCTAATGAGTAAACCGGGAAGTGTTTGGGAATACTCTTCCGGAACTACCAATATAATACAGAAATTGATGAAAAATGTAATTGGTAATGAGGAGGAATATTGGAAATATCCATACGTAAATCTATTTGACAAAATAGGTATGGAAAGTGCCATGATAGAAGTGGATAACACCGGTACATTTGTTGGTTCTTCTTATGGGTATGCTACACCACGTGATTGGGCAAAATTTGGATTGTTATATCTCCATGATGGAGTATGGGATGGTGAACAAATACTTCCTGAAGGTTGGGTAGATTATTCTAAAAAAGCAACAGATGCTTCGGAAGGAGAATATGCCGCACATTTTTGGACTAATTCCTCCTTAAAACATCCGGATGCCCCTCAGGACATGTTTTGGTGCCAGGGCTTTCATGGCCAACGTGTCTATATCATTCCTTCAAAGGATATGGTCATTGTTCGTTTAGGTGTTTCCGAAGATGGAACGTATGAATTTGACCCCTTATTGAAAGGAATAATAGAATCAGTACAGTAGGCTAGATTTCTTTAGGGACAGACTCTTTGTTTATTTTATTTTCAGCTTGTTCGATTTCTTCATCGAGCGATTCCCAATTGTCAAAATTAAGCTCAGCGATGTATTCCGTTTCATCACTCTTGGCCATCATTGATATGGTCATGATGATGCTTGTCAATAAAATAGTGTAAAGCAGGATGCCGGTATTAAAATGATCTTGAAAATATTTTGCCGGAATGCTGAAAAATAGCAGGATAGTGATTAATCCTCTCGGCGCAATCAATACCTCCGGAAGTATATTTCGCATTCTAAATAATTTGAACAATATGAATCGAATAATATAAATGGAAATGACAATGCCACCACTGATGAAGGCGGTTTCTATATCCACTAAGGTGGATAAATCGAGGGTCATTCCAAAGATGACAAAAAAGAAGGTTCGCACTACAAAGGCTGATTCCATCGTCACAATATGAAAATCCTCCAATACGATTGACAATTTTTCCGCATTGACTAGCTTATCAAGTTTGCCTCGGAAAAATAACCGGTGATTGCTCAGAATCAATCCAAATATCAGAATGACTATAAGTGACGAAAGGTGGAAAAGTTTACCTACAGAATACAACAATACAAGTACTGCTATAAGAAGAAATAGCTTTACTTTTTGGTCGATGCTTTGCAATAAAATTACCAGTGCAAAGCCTATTAAAATTGAAAGGCCTATGGTGATCCCAATATTGGCAGAAACTCCCCCTACTACTTTCGAAGCTTTGCTGACGGTATCATTTTCAATAAAAAAATAAAAGACCATAATCCCCAGAATATCAGAGAAGGTGCTTTCGTAAATCATGAATTCTTTTTTGGATTCTACCAGGTTGGCTACACTCGGAATAATAATGGCACTACTCATTATAGAGAGCGGAATTGCATACACCAATGATGTGAAATAATCACTGATCACATAGGTGTTAAGTATCCAGCCTATGGAAAAGATACAGGCCCCCAAAGCAATAAGTGCAATAAAAAAAGAGCGAATGATTAATGGGAGTTTATCTTTATTGAGTTTTAAATCCAGGGCAGCTTCTAATACGATCATGATCAACCCTACAATCCCTAGCAACTCCAGCATATCAGTCAAGTCAAATTTATTTGATACGCCTAGTTTCTCCAGTAAAAATTTTATTCCTATTCCAAATAGTATCAGCAGCAATACACTGGGTACATTGGTTTTTTTAGAAAACAATCCAAAGAGATAGGATAAAATAATGATGATGCATATGGCAATTACTTGTACGTAGGTGTTGTCAAAGGTCATCGCAATATTTTTAGGATTATTATATCAAAAATATACAATTACTTACAATTCCATTTATATTGAACTATTATTCCAATGTATGAATAATTATTAAATTGTTAATCTTTATGACCATACTAACCGAACTCAATGGCTAAATCTGGAAAATTCGGAACATTTCAGGGAGTTTTCACCCCATCTATTCTGACCATCCTCGGGGTGATCATGTACCTGAGATTACCTTTTATAGTAGGGCAGGCAGGATTATTATTTACTATCGGAATAATAGCTGTCGCACATATTATTTCAGCGACTACCGGTTTAAGTGTTTCTTCCATAGCCACAGATAAAAAGGTTAAAGCCGGTGGTACTTACTATATGATATCCCGAAGCCTTGGCTTACCTATCGGTGGTACACTGGGGTTGGCGTTATTTGTTGGGCTTTCCTTTAGTGTGAGTTTATATATCATCGGTTTTGCCGAAAGTTTTTTAGGGGCTGTAGGTTTAAGTTCGGATATAAACACCATTAGAATCACCGGAAGTATAGTTCTACTAGCGGTTACGATTATAACATTCGTTAGCACTTCCCTGGCAATGCGAATGCAGTACTTCATCATGGCTGCTATCATATTATCTCTTATTTCCATATTTTTTGGCAAAGCGGAGGTAGTTCCGGAAAGTCCTGTTTTATATACCTCATCGGATGATTTAAACATCCTCGTTTTGTTTGGGATATTTTTCCCAGCAGTAACTGGTTTTGAGGCAGGCGTGTCTATGTCGGGGGATTTGGCTGACCCAAAAAAATCAATTCCCAGTGGATCTATATTAGCCATAATTGTTGGATTTGTTGTCTATGTCATTCTTACCATATTCTTGTCATATACTGTAGATAGAGACCTTCTTATCAATGACAAGTCTGTATTGATCAACATATCCAAAATAGGAGAATTGGTACTGCTCGGAATTTGGGGAGCAACCATATCGAGTGCCTTGGGAAGTATTCTGGGAGCGCCAAGAATCCTTCAGGCAACTGCTGTTGACAAAATTACTCCCAGGTTTTTTGCCAAAGGCTATGGAGCAACTAACGAACCCAGAAATGCATTGATGCTAACATTTATCATTGCCTGGTTGGGGATACTCATTGGTGAGCTGGACGTGATCGCACGAATCGTATCGATTTTCTTTATCACCACATATGGTTTTCTAAACCTTAGTTGTGCATTTGAAGCGTGGACAAGTGCAGATTTTCGACCTAGTTTTAAAACTCCTATTTGGGTGAGTTTATTAGGGGCAGCGGCTTGCTTTCTCGTCATGATCCAGTTGGATTTTGTAGCCACAATTGGTGCTACAGTAATTTTAGGATTATTATTTCTTTATTTAAAACGAAAAGAACTTACCCTCCAATCAGGAGATGCCTGGAGTGGTGTATGGGCGTCCTTAGTAAAAACGGGTTTAGAGAGGTTAAATAAAGAAAACCTTGCCACAAGAAACTGGCGACCAAATACCATCTTATTTAGCGGAGGTGAAAAGGAACGACCCTATTTATCAGAGCTAGGTTTAGCACTGTCTGGTAAACTGGGTATCCTTTCGTCCTTTGAACTAGTAGAATCAGACAAACCTTTGTTGGTCAAAACATCATCAGAAACAGCGACTGATAAAAACGAGAAACGATATTTTTATCATAAAATAGAATGCAGGGATATATACTCGGGCATGAATGAAATTTCCCGGGTATATGGTTTTTCCGGGATAGAGCCCAATACCATTTTGATGGGATGGAGTAAGCGGGAAAAAAACAGGGATGAATTTATTAACCTCCTTAAAAGTTTTCAGCGGAATAGCTTCAATTCGATTTTTTTAAGCTATGACGTAGAGAAAAAATACGGGGAAAATAAATCCATTGATATCTGGTGGAGTGGCAAAGGAAGGAATATTTCCCTAGCTATTAATTTATTGCGGCATATCACCTCTTCAAGTTTGTGGAAGGAAGCACGAATTAGGCTATTGGTTATAAATCCAGACAATACCCAGCAAGAACGTATTTACAAATCCCTTGAAAGGATTACCAGCCAGTTTCGAATTAACCTGGTAATCAAGGTGATTAACAATGGTATTGATCAACTATCAGATAAAGAAATTATCACCCAGGAATCTGACTTGACCGACCTCACTGTCATAGGCATTGAAGAGGAAGCTTATGACGATCTGGGCAGTACCATTGATCAGCTCAATGAATTTTCTGAGGGATTACGAACATGTATGTTCATCAATGCCTCAGCAACATTTCAGGATTATGATATTCATCTTTCCGCCGCTAAGGAATCAAGTGAATCAGAGCAAAATATAGTAGCGCTCCCGGAATTAAACTATTCAAAATATCATGAAATAGCTGATGATATCCGAAAGATAGACGAGCATGGCCGCAAACAAATTGATCGGTTTAACCAAAAAGTATTTTCAGAGTATTTTGCCGTTAGCAAGATCATAAGCGAAGAACTAAAAAATATCAATCAATACGTGTCGTCTAATCTTGAGAAAATTAAAATCAAGGAAGACCGGACAAAAAATTTACGGCTAATTTCAAAAACGAGAAGCGACTTTTACTTTAAGACCAAACAAACCTATGAAAATTGGCTGGATTCTAAGATAGAAGAGCAAGGTGAGTTGATTGAGTCGGGCATTGGCTGGTATGTTGACCAGATTGATAAAAATATTACCCGCTTTCCTAAAAAACTCAAGATCAGGTATTTTGTAGATGATCTAAAACCAAAAAAGGGTGATTCCGGAAAATTGCGTTGGTTAAAATTCAGGAAAAGGTTTTTCCATCCATTCGCCAAGACTTATATCGCCGGAATGATCAATTATCGGGAAATAGTTCAGTATTTCTTAAGAGACAATCGTTACCATTTTTTGTATTCCTTGTTGGAGCAGTTTAAAATCAGTACTCATAATTTTAATAATCAGTTTCAATCGGTAGTGTCTGTGGTGGAGGATAAATTTGATAAACTTGAGAAGAGTATCGAAGAAAATAATTTAACACAGGCATCTGTTAAAACCACTATTTCTGATATTGATGCTAAGGTTAACCAACTCCTGGTAGAACTGAAAAGGATTGAGCGATTGTATCAAAATAGATTGCATTTAGAATTTCGAAAGAACATTCAATACCTGAATAATGAATTGGAAAAAGTTAACATCAATTCATTGATTAAAAATACCAGGCGAGGAAAAAGCTATTATTCCGATCTCAAGAAGAAAACACTGTCTTTTGCAAACGAATGGGTAGAGGAGAATACCTTAGCAGTCAATAAAAACTTCCTTGAATTGATCATGTTTGCTTTTAGGGATAGGGTCTTTCATGAAGCTTCTGCATTTGATCAGACATTGACTTTGGAAACAGAAATTCGGTTTTCAAAAGTATTGGATGAGCTGAAATTAAAACTGGAAAAAATTGGTAAAGATCCTTCTAAGATGAAGGATTTTAAAATTCAAAAGTTGACAGGAAATGGTCAATTTATCATACAGGATTTTGACGATCGAAGTAAGAAATTGCTCAAGGCGGCTACAGAGCTTCCTGAAAAAGTCACTATCTCGCACATTAAAAACGATGAAGGGGAGGAGAGTCATGAAGTAGAAGTGATCGATATTCCGGTCAGTAGAATAGCTCAACATTTTCTTGAGTCAGAATACCTTGGGCCGGTCATGGAGAATTTACAGCGATCTTCTGAAACGATTAAAAACCTCATCTTCAATGTCAATGATTTGCTTAGCCTTACCAAATTTAACCTTGACAACATTGATAGCGAAAAGCAGGAAACAAATGTAGAAATACAATCCGCTATTGATAGTGCCATTCAACAGATTGAAACCGAGCAGGAAAGAGTCAATGAGTTGATTAATAATTTGATCTCGACAAATGAATCTTTGTTAGATGAATTGTTCACCTTCCTGTCGCCATATAAAATGCCCGAAAGCACCAAAGATCTCTCTTATCTGCTTCGAGGATACCAGAGTAAAAAGGTAATGTCACGGTTTGGAAGCGTTTCCAATCGAATGGGGAATTTCTTTAAGAAAAACGTCGTACAGCTTCTATTTAGCAGGAGCCAGGGGATTTTGCTCGCTCAAAAAATGGCGGAGGAAAATCGCACCAAATCTATCAATGAGAAAATATTGGATATCGTTGACAAGGTGACGCCAGATTTTATCCTATTAGACAGATTACCACATTATTATCAAAACCTGTTCAGTGGGCGATCAAATATTGGAGAGAATTTTTGGATCAAGCGAACTGTCGAGGAGGCCATGTTTAAAAAGGCCTATAACCGCTATAAAAATGGCTACCAGGGAGGGATCATTTTTTTAGGAGAAAGAAATTCCGGAAAAACTTCCCAATGCCTTCATTTTACGAAAAAACATTTCAGGGACGATCGAATTTACCAGGTATTTCCGGGAAGCTCTGGTTCGGCTGACGAAGAAGAGTTTGTCAAGGAAATTCGCAAAGCCACTATGATGGGGGGTAGCATCAACGAGATTATGGAGGCACTTCCAAACCAATGTGTAATGGTAATTCATGACCTGGAGCTTTGGTGGCAGCGTACAAATGATGGATTGGCGAATATTAAAATGATCGAATGGATGATCAATGAGTATTCGTATAAATGCCTTTTCGTTTTTAATATCAATCCATTTGCTTATCAGTTGATTAATAAGTTGCACCCTATTGAAAAGCTTTTCATTAGTTCTATCAAATGTCAGCCGTTTAGTTCCGACGAATTAATGGAGCTGATCATCTCAAGACACAGGTCAAGTGGCATGCAGTTTTACATTGGTAAGAAAGAAGAAGGAAGTTTATCAGATATCCGTATGGCCAATTTATTTAATAGCTATTTCAACTATTCTGAAGGTAATCCTGGGGTAGCGCTTAATGCCTGGTTGGCGAATATCAATACAGTTTCCGCAAAAGAAATTCACATAAGTACTCCTTCAGTTCCACCTATAAAGGCGATAGATAACATTCCTGATGACTGGAAAGTGGCATTGGTTCAGTTTATCATTCACAAGAGATTATCATTTGATGACCTTGAAGCCATTTTAGGTGAAGACCGGGTAAAAGTTGGCGACTTGTTAATATCACTATCAAGAAGTGGTTTAATTAAGGAAAGGTCCAATAGTATTTACTATGTAAATCCTTATGTAGAGCCATTTATTATTAAATCATTTAAACAAAATAATTGGTTGTAGTTACAGGAAATAAGCAAGGTGAAATGAATTGTTTGATTTTAAAATATCAAAATAAATGAAATACATTGTAGTACTGATCGGAGGATTGTTGCTATTTTTCTTGTCACAGGGAATCAGGATGTTGGCGAGGAAAATATCGTCAGATAAACGGTATTTCAGAGACCTGTGGACGGCGCTAAACATTGCAGAATTTGTATTTTGGATCATTTATGTTTTTTGGTCATTTGATCAAATGCTATCCGGAAAATCCTACTACCAGTATATCGTTATTGCGGAGTTAGTGGTTCTGATTTTTCTGCTGGGATATTATTTTATCAATGACCTGGTTGCGGGTGCCATATTTAAAATCCAACATCACCCACAGCGAGGTAAGTATTACGATTTTAAGAAGTATTCAGGAAAAATATTAAGAGTGGGATCGACAGGATTGTTGCTGGAAACAAGTGATGGGCAAGAATTGGATGTACCCTATTCTGAAATCAAAGGTCCTGTGTTTGAGCGAAAAGAAATGAAAGCTCAAAGCAATATTATCATTCAGGTAAAGGGATCAAAGGATGATCCTAAAAATGAGACAATAGAAAAAATTCGTATGGCGGTACTAACTTCCGCATATACCTCACTCAAAGAAGATCCTGTAATAAAAGTATCTGAAGAGGGTGATGATTATTTCATGTTTGATGTATTAATCAGCACGCTCAATAATAAGCATCAAAGTATCATCGAACGGGAAATAAGAGCTGCCATTCAGTCCTGATATTTTTTATCAAGATCAATTTTTTGAAAGCTATTGAATAGATACACTAAAAGTGGTATGATAATCAATACACCTGCAATAAGCGCTACAGTAAGCGCATTTAATGTAGCAGCAGGTGCAGCAGTATTATAAAACGTCAGGTGTTCTCCGCTTTTTAATAAAATAATATTTGGAAATTGTGCCGCTTCCCATGCCAGCAATATGGCTGTAACCTGAAATGCAGCAACTAATCTTGATAACCACCTTCTCCTAAAACGTAAAAAAAGCCACAAAAACGGAAGGGCAATGGTAGCTGCTACAAAACAAAGAATGCTGTAAACATTAAAAAAGGAATGGTAAAATTCTAATTGGTTGATTCCGGCAATCAGGAATACAATCCCTCCGGCAATGATGGTAAATATGTTGGCGTTTCTGGCTCTCCTTACAAAACGGCCTCTCAAAGATTCTTCCTTTGCTTCACCAATCATATAGACCGCAGCAAGATAGGTAACGATGGCAACTGTAAATATTCCAACCGAAAATGAAAATGGATTTAGCCAGCTTGCGATAAACCTTCCAAAAAAATCCGGTGCTTCGGGGTCAATTTTTCCGGATGCCACTGCTCCGGCGCATACACCCAGAAAGAATGGGGTGAAGAAGCTGGAATACGCAAATACCTTGGTGTATATCTCCTGGGATTGATCCTTTACTGCATCGTAATGCCGAAAGGTGAAAGCTGTTCCTCGTGCAATGATCCCCAACAACATAAGGAGAATAGGTATATGAAGTGCTGTAGAAAAAAGAGAATAGATCTTAGGAAAGCCCATGAAAAAGATAACAATCACCAGGATGATCCAAATGTGGTTTGCTTCCCAGATGGGACCAAGCGCCTGATAGGTAAGGTTTCTTAATTTACCAAAGTCCTTTTTGGAGGAGAATAGTTCAAGAACTCCTGCCCCAAAATCAGCGCCGGCTAATAGTAAATATAGAAGCAATGAAATGCCCAGTACCAATATGATAAACCACAGCATAGATCTAGTATTGTTTTAACATTTTAATCTGCCTTTTCATAAGCCAAAAGACAATAAGCGTTAGAAGTAAATAAACAAGAGTAATGGTAATGAAAGAATATTGCAACCCAGGCATTGGGCTAACTGCCTCACTTGTTTTCATAATGCCATAAATCACCCATGGTTGACGGCCTACCTCCGTAACTGTCCAGCCAGCCTCCACAGCTAAAAATCCTAATGGTGAGCAAATACCTAATAATATTAAAAACCATTTCCGATAGATAAATTCTGGCTTTTTCCATCTGAAATAAACATAAATCAAAGAGGTAAGCAGCAGCAATGAGCCGATGCCCACCATTGTTTGAAAAGCCAAATGCGTAATCAATATAGGTGGCCATTCTTCTTTTGGGAATTCCTGAAGTCCTTTCACTTCTGAATCGAAGTCACCAAATGCAAGAAAGCTAAGAAACCCTGGAAGATGAATAGCATAGTCCACACTTCCTTCATCTTCATTGGGCAAACCACCTACGATGAGGTCGGCCTGGGTGGTGGTTTCAAAATGGGATTCCATTGCGGCTAATTTTACAGGTTGGCGTTTAGCAATGTCTTTGGCAGAAAAATCACCGCTGAGTGGCTGCAAGATGGCAGCAACTACCGTGATGACCATGGCAATGTGGATGGCCTTTTTATGAAATAGATTGTTTGGGTTTTTAAGAAGCAATAATGCATGAATTCCTGCAACACCTATTCCTGTGGAAAGAAATGCAGCAATGGTCATATGGATGGATTGTGATAGCCAGGCATCGTTAAACATGGCCGCAACGGGATCGATGTTTTCAGCCATGCCATTCACCCAATCAAAACCAGTAGGACTGTTCATCCAGGCGTTAGCTGCCACCACTAATATTCCGGAAACCACACCTGATACACCCACCAATATTCCCATCCAGAAGTGCACCCATTTATTGATCCGGTTCCAGCCATATAAAAAGAAGCCAAGGGCAATGGCTTCCACAAAGAAGGCCGTACCTTCCCAGGAGAATGGCATGCCGATAATTGGCCCGGCATGCTCCATAAATGTCGGCCATAATAAACCCAGTTCAAATGATAGCATCGTGCCTGATACCGCGCCGACTGCAAAAAATATGGCCACCCCTTTTGACCAGGAGATGGTAAGGTCTTTATAGATTTCTTTACCCGTTTTTAGCCAGCGGTAATGCGACATCGCCATGAGAAATGGCATCACCATACCAATGCATGCAAAGACGATGTGAAAGCCTAAAGAAACTGCCATTTGCAGGCGTGCTGAAAGGAGATTTTCCATGTGTAGGATCAACAAAATTTTCCAATGCGAAATTAATGGGCAAATGGTAAATAGAAAAGAAATGTATCAGGTATTAAACAATTTTGTGCGTTGAATTTGATATACCTACAAAAGGTTAGGTGAAAGTCAGTGCTTTTTATTTTCTTTTAGCAAAGCTATCTTAAATCAATATTTATCAAATGGCGTGTTCAAAAGTCAAGATGCGATATTAGCCAATCTGACTATCTATTGATTTGGTTAGCACATGATATTAAAATTTTTATCTCAATAGCAACCTTTTAAAATAGCCTTTGTCTTTAGCACAAAACTTCAAATAATATTAAAATGAAATATTCAGCTTTAACCATTGTAATATTGATGTCCCTTCTGTTTTCATCTTGTGAAGACGATGAGCTTTCTACCATTATTTCAACAGAGACAAGAGACCTGTCATCGTTCAATAAAATTCACATGGATGGGGTGGGAGATGTAGATTACATAATTTCCCCAGACTTTAAAATTGAAATCACCACACACATTGACTTAATGCACGATGTGGATACCTATATTAGAAATGGAGAATTGCATATCGACCTGGATGGTAGGCACAAAGACATAAAAACCCTTGATTACACGGTGTATGCGCCGAAGGTTATAGAGTTCAAAGTAAAAGGTGTGGGTGATATTAATTGCAGTGATAGGATAATCGTGGATCATCTGACAGTATTGCAAGATGGTGTAGGGAGTATATTTTTAGATGATGTGGTTGCTACATCCGTCTTTGCCCGAATGAGTGATGTCGGTGATATTGAACTTTCAGGAATTGCCGAGCAAGTAAGCTACCGGATGGATGGGGTAGGCAGTATTCAGGCATTTGACTTGGAGGCAATCACGGGTGAAGCGAGATTAGAAGGGGTAGGGGATATTGAAGTGAATGTCTCGGATGATCTGACCATTTTTCATGATGGAGTTGGGAAAATTTACTACCTGGGAAATCCGGACATTCATTTGTCAGGAGATGGTGGTAATATAGTTAAGGTCAATTGATAAGCATTATTAGGTGGCAAAATTAAAAAGTAGCGGAGTATTTATTTAAATGATCCTGATACTTATCAGTATTGCAAAAGATTAATTCAAAGGAAATTTGTTTGCTGTGAATTCTGATTGTTGATTTGCAGCAAATATTTTCGTTATGGCTAATATTCCGAAGATTAATAAGTCAATATTGATCTGGTTATTTACCGGTTGTTTTCTGGTAGCCACCATGGTAATTATTGGTGGGATTACCCGTCTCACACACTCCGGACTTTCAATGGTTAATTGGAAGCCGGTCACTGGAGTATTACCTCCACTAAACCAACAAGAATGGCAGGAATCTTTCGAGGCTTACCAACAGTCACCGGAATATCAAAAGGTGAATTATCACTTTGAACTGGAAGAATACAAATCGATTTTTTGGTGGGAATATATTCATCGATTATTAGGTAGGGTTATTGGAATTATATTTGTCGTGCCCTTCGTTTTTTTCCTGGTCAAAAAACAAGTGAATAATCAATTGCTGAAGAAACTAATTGTCATTTTTGTTTTGGGAGGATTTCAGGGAGTGTTGGGTTGGTATATGGTCAAGTCGGGATTGGTGGATCGACCTAGTGTAAGCCATTACCGATTAGCAGCACATTTAATGACCGCCCTCTTTTTGTTCTCTTATATTTTTTGGGTGGCTCTCGATTTACTCCAGCCAATTAAACGCCCGGTAAACTCCTTGTATACTCGACTGTTTAAATTTTCAATCATAATG
>JBNLGO010000056.1:0-21323 GCA_050306095.1 Cyclobacteriaceae bacterium | reverse complement strand
TTTGCTTCCCGGTTTTATTTGTTTAAAAGAGAATATCGGGACTGTATTAAATATTCTGATTTATTATTAGGTGATTCACCTGAAACATTCGTTCGTGATATGACTTCCGAGGAATTTGTTGGTGCTTCTTCTTCTATAGATGCTTATCCCCAGATATATTCATCTCCTGAAGAACCAGCAAATTTAATGTTGATGCGAAAAATTTCCTTGTACCATTATACCAGTTATGGTCATGGACCCGATCAGGAATTTTATGGGGAATTATTTGGTTTTAGTCCATTTCCTTTTTCTACAGATTACAGGGAGAACCCTGCTTTTGTCAAAGGTCAGAATGGATTGTTTCCTGTTAGGTATCAAAATTTATTTGAACGCAGCAGTTTGAATTCGGATGTTGGATATCCCTATCATATTGCATTGCCTTTTAGAGGAGAAGAGGTCCTGCTAAACAGAGCGGAGGCAAATGTGCTAAGAAACCGACTCAGTAGCGCCTTAGCAGATTTACAAATTTTAACCGATAATAGGTACGATGAAAATGCTCAATTATCAATGGAGGCAATCAGGGCACTTTATCAATTTCCAAATGTAACAGATCAAGTGCTATTACTGGAATATATACTCCTGGAAAGAAGGAAGGAGTTTATTGTGCAGGGCATGAGATGGTTTGATATAAAGAGATATCAGATGCCTGTTGTGCATGTTGATAATGATGGAAGTGCATTAATATTAGAAGAAGACGATTTAAGAAAAGTGATTCAAATCCCTACTACTGCAGTAGAAGTAGGAGGGCTTGAACCAAACCCAAGATAGTTATGAAGAATTTTTTTATTGATAACCTAATAAATAATATAACAATAGTAGCCCTGTTGGCAGCGGTCTTTTTTGGAATATCAGGATGTTTCCCTGAAGAGAAGTTGAATGTCCCGGTAAAAGATAGTAATGCTCAACTAATGACAGAATTGGATCAATTTATTGATGAAAATTTTGTTCAGGAATTTGATGTAGCTATCCGTTATAGATACGATAATAACTTTGTAGGACCCGGAGAACGAGCTACTCCTCCTAAGCTAGATGTGGTGAGACCTGTAATTGACTTTTTAGATTACTATTGGTTTGAGCCATTCTTAGCCGTGGAAAATGGCGAAGAGTTTTTCAGAAGATTTGTGCCTGCAGAAGTGGTCTTTTTAGGAGGGCCAATTTTCCAAAGTAATGGAACAGTTTTGCTAGGAAGAGCAGATGCAGGAGCAAGAATTACCTTGACATATGTCAACGCGTATGACCCTGATAACGCTCAATGGCGCGATTTACAGCTAGGAACGATTTATCATGAGTTTGCGCATGTAGTACATCAAAATTTTAAATTACCTGCTTCATTTGAGCAAATTACACCAAGTGGATATACCGGTCCTGGTTCCTGGTTTATACTTTCTGATGATGAAGCCTTGCAAAGGGGATTTGTTTCACCTTATGGGACGAGCTCACCTAATGAAGATTTTGCAGAAATTGTTGCTTTCTACCTATTTGATCAAAATTTCTTCTCCACTTATATTATTGAAGAGGAAAATTGTACTACGGAAAATTGTGTATTGAGAAATGAAGGCAGGTTAAAAATTAGTGAGAAATTGGCTTCCATAAAATCTCATTATGAAAAGGTGACTGGAATTGACCTGGACGAACTGAGAGACGAAATTCAATCGAGAATAAACTAAGCATGAATAAATTCTATATTTATATATCATTACTGGTAATTGCAGCTTTTTCATTTTCTTGTGATAATGGAGAAAAGCAAATTTTACCTCCGGCAGAGGAACGCGTAGAAGGAGCCAAGACGGAATTAGTAAGTGAATTAATCGCACCACAAAATGGATGGAAACTCAATTACAAACCCAATCCATCTGCAGGCACCTACTTTGTATTGATGGATTTTGCTGAAAATGGGGATGTGAGAATTCAATCCGATCTGGCAGCCGATGATGGTGAATATTATGACCAGATCATTAGCTATCGGGTAGATGTAGCAATGGATATAGAGTTGATACTTGAGACGTATGGTTTTTTTCACTATTTGTTTGAGCAAAACCAGTCCACATTTGGTGGTGAATTTGAATTTATCTACAAAGGTAAAGAAGGGCAAAACCTGGTTTTTGAGAGCAAATCTGACCTTGGAGCTAAAACAGAATTAGTATTTGAACCAGCAGATCCTAATGATGATAATTTGTTATCCCGCAATCTTTCTGAAAGTTTAAATCAATTTGAGGGGTATTCTCCGGCAATATTCGGCCAGCTTCCTGCTTTTCAAAAAATCAAGCTGGAAAATCAGAATATTTCCATTTATTGGGAGTTCTATCCGCTTTTAAGATTCGTAAGTATCAGGCTTGTTGGTGAAGGAGGAAATATCGATGAAGTTGTTGCAAATGATAATTTCATCCAGGTGTTTCATGAGTCAGGATTTACACTTACAGATGGAAAAATTAAGTTGCTTTCTCCTTTTACATTTAACCTGACCGGAACCGAAATTACATTAGACGAACTGACACTTTCCGTATTTTCAATGGATGGGCCACCGTTGTGTCCTTCTGGAACTGATGGAACACCTAAATACCAAGGTCAAATTGCCGGTGTTGGTCCCATTACGATGGAGACAAGCTTAGTAAGTACAAGCGGTTTTGGTTTTGTGTCTGATAATGTATTTACCGTTAATGCCTTTTTTGTTATTGACAGTCTTGGGAATTCACTACTTGAAGAAGGAAGTATTGGTAATTTATATCCTGATGCCAGTGCATTCGCATTTTTGTATGGAGCAGAACTCATTAATGACTCTATTCCAAAGTACTCAACAGGCATCATTGATGCTGTTGGTGATTTGCATTTAAGGGCGTATGACTCAACAGAAACTATCGGAAACAGAGTAGATATTTCGTTGCTCAATGAATATTACTTTTCAAATGGATTTACCGCAGAAAAAATCCAGAATATTGATGCTGTCACAGATGAAATTTACAATGGCGGAGTTTTTTATGCCTACGATTATCCGGTGTCTGGTCGGGTAGTTTACCGATTGTATAATCCTTGTAACTTCTACGAATTTGCGCTGGTGCAATAGGGTTATATCTCGAGCTCCCGCACCAATTTCCTTAATGCATTTGTCACGGAAGAGCCATCAAAGTTTTTAATGCTGGAATCTGCCCTGTACCATACTGATGCATCGGTAGATACGTAAAACCCTTTTTTTACAGGTTCTTTTTGCAGGGCATTGAAATCATCATAATCAAAAGAAAAGACTTTTTTTATGGCTTCCTGAGCAGCTTCCCAATCAATTTTTCCATCATCGAAAGTTGCTTGTCTGTTGTAAAAACTAATGGTTAGGTGGTGGGTCTCTGATTGATTAGAATTAATGTCCTTAAAAACTAACTTTAATTCATCTTGCTTTCCATTTTTCTCATAGATAGCTTGAATAATCTCCTGGACAAAGTAATCAAAAGGAGCGTCGTTTATGGGTTGTTTTTCTACCGACTTATCACCTTCGATAATGGTAATATCACAATTTGAATTTTTCTTTTTGTCCTTCAATTTATCAGGCAAAGACATCATTGTATCTTTCCATACTTGGGGGAGTTCCCCTTTCCATTGAAAATCATCATTTTCAGAAAAACCCTCTGCTTCTATTTCTTCAGTACTTATTTCGTCTCGATCGAGATAGTTGATAGTAAATTCTACCTCAAATTTGGGAGAAAAATTAATTTCAATTTTATACTGATAGCTATATGGTGGAGGTAAATGGTCGAGGGATTGTTGAATGATTATGGTATCCATTGCTTAAAAATAATGCATTTTAATGGTGACAGTTTTTTCCTTTTCTTTCAATTCAAATTTTGAATCTTCAAACTTTGGTGGCCCGAAAGTTCTGATAGCATCATTCGAAACCCCAATGCCTTCTTTAGGTATACCGATAAAGTTGGTGTCCATTTCATCATCACCATCTTCGTCATGCATAATGGCGATGGCATAGGTGCCGTAGGGAATGTTTTTAAATTCACATTCCACTACATTTCCAGAGATCTTTTCCTTTCGGTCAAACAAGGTTTTATCCGGATCAGATGGAAAGCCATCCGATGAATTATACAGCGAAATAAAGACATTCCCTTCCGTATTTTTAATATCAGTGATGATGATTTTGATTTTACCTCGTTGATTTTCCTGTTGACCAAATGCACTCATCCATGTGGTGAACAATAACAAAAAAATAATCCAGATTGACCTCCGCATTGATTTATGATTTTTCAATTGTTTTTAATCGATTAACCTTTCCAGAAGTAGTGGTTTCAAATTGATCGTACAAAATTACACCTTTAGGTGATTTATAGGGTGGGCAGATAGTTTTTAATTTATCTATTAACTTGTCTTTATCGCTGGATAAGCTTCCTTCGATGGCTAGCATGATTTTTTGGCCCAGCTTTGTATCGTCTTTTCCAAATAGAAAAAAACGATTATTGATGCCTTTCCATTTAAAATAATCCTCAATGATGGGCTCAATTTCTTCGGGAATTACTTTAATGCCGCCCGTGTTGATCACATTGTCAAACCTTCCTTTCCAGGAAAAAGATGTTGGAGACATGATTTCAACCACATCATTGGTAATGATCCAATCCGAAGAATATGGGGTTTTGATCATTAAACAGCCTCTATCATCCTGATCAATTTCAAAACCCGGAAGCAAAGAATAAAGGATATCTGGATTCCGACCACTAATCAGCCTGATGGCTACATGGGTTAATGTCTCCGTCATTGCATAGGTGTGGTACACGTCATTCGTACAGGAAGAGAGCATTTGTTGCAACTGCCCATTAACGGCACCACCACCTACGATAACTTTGGGGATGTCTTCGAATTTTGATCGGGTATTTTTATTTTTTAGTATGGCAAATAGTTGATGTGGGGTAATGGCTATGAAATCAATGGAGTTATTCTGATTCAATAACGGGTTTTCTGAAGGCTCCTGTGCTATTAATTGCAATTCACCCGCCATTGCACGCACCATCATCATTTTACCCGCTACATATTTTGGACTTAAACAAAGTAAAGCCTGTTTTCCCTGCGTTAAATCGAAGGTGTCAAGTGTGATTTGAGCCGAATGGATTAAATGTTTTCGCTTGAAGGTGATTTTTTTAGGAGTGCCAGTAGTGCCGGAAGTTTGAAATTCAAATTCATTTTGGTCGCTAAACCATTCCTGGTAGAATGAAATGACTGATTTTTCAAATGACGTGAATGAGGACGCATTAGAAGCGCTGTTTAGCAGGTATTCGTGTGTGTATTCTTGCCCATTTAGCAGGACAGGGTAGGGCATGGGTTACTTGATTTTTATTTCTTTTTTAAACTGGTCAATGATGAATTCCTCCACCTCGTGTTTTCCTTTGTGAGATTGGGCCACATGCTCAAGGATCTTCAGCGCCTTCTGTTTCATTTCTTCACTTAACTGATCTTTATATTTGCGAAATTCAGCAATTGCCTGGTTATATGCTTGCATAAGGGTAGGGTGGGTAGTTTCATCTAACAATTCAAAACGGCTTTCCGCAGCCCACTGATCATAATCAAGTTCTTCGGAGATCATCTCAAAAAAGGCTTCTTTTTCACTGAGGTGCAAGCCATCATGTGCTTTGGCCACAACGTAAGCCATTTCAGCTATGGCCCGGGAGAGTTCACTTTTTCCGTACATTCTCTGAATCGTTTTGTTATAGCTGACAAATTATTCAAAATTGATTAAATATTATCCAACTGCAATGTGTTTTTTATAGTCAATAGATATTTAAACGTTTATGTAAAAAGATTTATCCAATGGTTTTTATTCGAAATCGAATATATGTAGTTAAATGTTTTTAGGGATCGGGTAAATAATTAAGCTCATTTTCAGAATAATTATTGCCAATTAATGACACATTAAAAATTTACTTTAGTTTAATTTGCATTCTTATTTTAGTTAACTAAAGTTTAAATAAAAAAAGGAATGAGCCATAAGGAAGCTACAGAGGATTACGTGGCCTTAAATTTCATTGAGCAACTCATTGAAAAGGATATTAAGGATGGGAAAAATGGAGGGAAGATCGTTACTCGATTCCCGCCGGAACCTAATGGATACCTGCACATTGGTCATGCAAAATCAATAGTGTTGAATTTCGGATTGGCTCAGAAATACAATGGTGTTTGCAATCTCCGATTTGATGACACTAATCCATCAACAGAGGATACTGAATATGTAGATGCGATCCTTGACGATGTGAAATGGCTTGGTTTTGACCCGGGAGAGAAAATATTCTATGCTTCTGATTATTTTGATAAGCTTTATGATTTTGCTGTTGAGTTAATCAAAAAGGGTCTGGCATATGTAGATGATTCATCTGCAGAGCAAATAGCCGAAAATAAGGGAACACCTACTATTCCTGGAAAAGAAAGTCCATATAGAAGCAGAACAGTGGAGGAAAACCTTGATCTGTTCGAACGAATGAAGAAAGGGGAATTCAACGATGGAGCAAAGGTGTTGCGGGCCAAAATTGATATGGCCTCACCCAATATGCACATGAGAGATCCTTCCTTATACAGGATAAAAAGAGGACACCATCATCGAACGGGTGATAAATGGTGCATCTATCCTATGTACGATTTTGCCCATGGACAAAGTGACTATTTTGAGGGGATTACGCACTCCATTTGTACCCTTGAGTTTGAAGTACATCGTCCGTTATATGGCTGGTTGGTGGATCACCTGAAGGAAGGGGAATACAGACCTTATCAAACAGAATTTGCCCGTCTTGAATTGGGATATGCGATTACCAGTAAGCGTAAATTATTGGAATTAGTTCGTGAAAAATATGTGAACGGGTGGGATGACCCACGAATGCCTACCATTAAAGGTATGCGAAGGAGAGGATATACTGCTGATGCTATCAGAACTTTTTGTAATAAGGTGGGAGTGGCAAAGCGTAATAACCTGATCGATCCGTCTTTATTGGAATTTAGTGTACGTGAAGACTTAAATAAAAAAGCCAATCGAGCATTGGCAGTTTTGAATCCGGTGAAAGTGGTCATTACTAATTATCCGGAAGGTGAAGAGGAAAATGTAATTGCGACGAATAATCCTGAAAATGAGGATGCCGGAAAGAGGGAATTGAAATTTACAAAAGAGATATTTATAGAGAGGGACGACTTTATGGAAGATCCTCCGAAGAAATATTTCAGGTTAAGTCCGGGTAATATGGTACGTCTCAAATATGCTTATATCATTAAATGCAATGATATCGTAAAGGATGGTGAGGGTAATATTACCGAGATACATTGCGAGTACATTCCTGAATCAAAAAGTGGTAATGATACCAGTGGCCTCAAAGTAAAAGGAACGATACATTGGGTTTCTGCCACTTATGGAGTTGAAATGGAGGTGAGAATGTATGATCGACTATTTGTGGTAGAAGATCCTTCAGGAGATGATGAGAAAGATTTTAAAGAATATCTGAATCCGGACTCCTTAAAAGTGATTAAAAATGCCATCGGAGAGCCTGATTTGGCTAGTAAAGAAGTAGGATACACATGCCAGTTTGAACGGAAAGGGTATTTTTGTGTGGATCCTGATTCTACTGATAATCACAAAGTCTTTAATCTGACGGTTCCTTTACGGGATTCGTGGGCGAAGATCAATCAAAAAATGAATAATCAGAAATAAATATTACAAGGCAGCTTTCATCAAGTTGCCTTTTTTATTTTTCCACTGTGTAAATAATGATAATTTTATAGTGTCATTATCATTCTTACACACAATGAAATCACACTTTTTTCTTTTTACAGCACTACTATTTCTTTCATTAACTATATGTCCGGTTATTGGTCAAAATATTGATCAATCAACAGAAATCAATCAGTTTCTAGCTCTCCGGGATCAAAAAAAATACAATGAATCTGCCAAGCTGGCGATGCAGATAGCACAAGCCTATCAGGATACTCTTGATTATGAATTTGCTAAAAAATATTATGAATATGGGGTGAATGATAGTGAACGAACAGATGATATAAACCTTAAATCGGAGGCCTATTTTGCATTTGCGTTTTCTACATATTTGTTTAGCGAATCACTTATCGATGCTAAAAAGAAAGAAGGTCTATACAAAGAAGCTTTAAGAAATTTCAGGAAAGCAACAGATTACTTCTCAAAATCTAGTCTAGATAGATCGATGAACCATACGTTGTCATATTTTTATGGGGGTTTGTGTTTTTATAGATTGGGTAACAATAAAAATGCAAAAGCACCTTTAAAAGAAGCTCTTGAATATGCCCAAGGGGAAAAGTACAATTATGTTGCCCAGGAGTCTGCTCGTTTATTATGGACTATTTATGGTGCGGATGATGAGCCTAAACAAGCTGATTATTATCACAATATTTACCAGAATTATATTGAGTTTACTTCCGCGATTGATTCTTTGGAAAAAACGAAACAAACTAACCAGGAATTAAGTGATGCGATTGGTAATAAGGAGGAGGAATTGCTGGAAAAAAACCTGGCATTACAAATAGCCGAAGACGAGGTGAAGGAAGGTGCTGAGGTGATCCGTGAGCGGGAAGATCAGCTGAGTTATGCGATTATAATTACCGTCATTATACTCGTTCTATTGATCTTTATTTTTAGGGCGTATCGATTTACCAAAAGAGCAAAGCGAGAGCTGGAAGCGAAGAATAAAGAGATCCTAAATCAGAAGAGATTGATTGAAAAGCGACAAGATGAAATCCGAAAGGAAAAGGCAAAATCGGAACGTCTTCTTTTAAATATTTTGCCAAAACAAACGGCCCTCGAGCTTCGGGAAAATGGAAGGACCAGGCCTCGGTATTATAAAAAAGTGACGGTAATATTTACGGACTTTAAAGGCTTTACAAACTTCTCTGAGAACCGGGCTCCGGATGAAATTATCAGAGAACTTGACGTGTGTTTTAATGCTTTTGACAACATCATCGAAAAGCACAATATTGAAAAAATCAAGACCATGGGTGACGGGTATATGTGCGCCGGAGGAGTGCCGATGCCTAACGATACTAACCCAATTGATGCAGTAAAAGCTTCCATAGAAATGCTCGATTTCATGACCAAAAGAAAGGAAGAAATGCAAGCTCAAGGCAAGGATTTTTTCGAAGTGAGAATCGGAATTCACACAGGTCCAGTGATCGCCGGCGTGGTTGGGAAGAAGAAATTTGCCTATGATATTTGGGGAGATACTGTGAACGTGGCAAGCCGCATGGAGTCGAGTGGAGAGGAAGGAAGAGTCAATATTTCAGGTGATACTTTTGTGCATGTAAAAGACAAATTTTTCTTCACTCATAGAGGTAAAATTAAGGCGAAAAACAAAGGAGAAATCGACATGTTTTTTGTGGATGGAAGAGTGAAATATGCGAAGGAAATTTAGATTGTAAGTGAAAGCATTTTTTTCAATTTCATAATATTTATTTAATACCGAATTGATTTTTAAATACCCGTTTTTTTACACGGTTCATTGGTCGTATATTCTGAAAGAAAAAGGTCAACTCATCAAATAATTTTAATAAGATTATTAGATTATCATTCAGATAAAGTGAATTGTTTTTACCCAAATTACAATTAGATTTTAATTCAGTATTACTATTGAATTCTGCATCAAAGAGCAATCTTTCCTAAATACTGAAGTACTTGAAAATAGGGTAGGGAAGAGCCTATATTATCATTGAACTTGAGGTTTAAGTAAATAAAAAAAGCCAATCAACATGTATTAATTGATTGGCTTACGATTCAGATTATCAATTTAAATTATTACTTTTTTATTTTGAGTTATGTGTTTGAATATAAATTAATTAAATGTATGTTTTTAGATAAGGCTAAAAATTCTAAACCGGCTTTTTAATGCGATCATTTTCTTTTAGACCTTTGATAACTTCTACAATAATTCCATCGGATATACCGGTTTTAATTTCTATTTTTTCAAACTCTTGCTCGCCCTTAACGAGTTCCACAAATGTCTTATCCTCTTCAAATATTAGATTGCTTTCACGAATAGCAAGCACTTTATCTTTGCGGTCAAGCACAATGTCAGCATTGGCGCTATAGCCAGCCCGTAAAAAGTAATCTTCACGCAAAGTTATTGCTGCCCGAACTTCAAATTGGATGGCTCCTTCTTCTTCTACACCTTTAGGAGAAATGTATTCCAATTGGGCATCATATGCAACTGTATCGAGCGCTCCTACGATTAGTTTAAGGGACATACCTTCCTCTAATTTCCCTACCTCAGCTTCATCCACTTTTCCTTCAAATATCATCTCGCTCATATCAGCAACAGAAGCGATTGTAGTACCGTCATTGAAGGTGTTAGTTTCTATTACAAAATTTCCTTCTTCTACGGGGACATCCAATACCATTCCAGAAACTGTTGAGCGGACAAGGTTAGACACAGCGCCTGATTTTTTTGAAGCTCCTTCTTGAATTAATTGCAAATTATTTTCAGCAGCATCTACTTGTTGTTGATTCAAATTGTAACTGAGCAGGTACTGATTATATTCAAATTCAGAAATAACTTTTTCTTCGAATAGTTTCTTTTGGCGGCCCAATTCTTTTTCTGAATTCTTAAAATTTATGATGGCTTCTTTAAGTCTGGCTTCCGCATTGTTAAGAGCTACTACGTCGGGAATGATTTTTATTTTGGCAATAAGTTGCCCTTCTTTTATTTCATCGCCAGCTTCCACAAATAGTTTTTCAACCACTCCTGAAACCTGGGATTTAATTTCAATTTCTATCCTTGGATTGATTGCTCCGGTTGCTACAGTTTTGCGTTCAATGTCGGTTATAAATGTTGAGTCCGTTTCGAATTCGGCTTTTGGTTTTTCTGATTTGTTGTAAACGAAAAATCCCAAATAGCCCAGACTTCCAATTAGAATTATTATACCTACTATTCGAATTACTTTTTTCATTATTTAAATTATTTAGAGTTATTATCCTTCTGTTCTGATTGCTTCAATCGGGCTGACCGAAGCTGCTTTTCTGGCAGGTAATATGCCAGCAATTAATCCTCCGATGACAAGTATGCCTAAGGCACCAATAGCAATAAGCGGATGCACATATGGAGCAGCAAATGGAACGTCATCACCCTGGGGTATTATCTGTGCTATCCCATCAAGAAGAAGTAATCCAAAAATCAGGGCAAAATAACCACCAACCATAGTGAGGAAAATACTTTCCTGAAGGATTAAACTAATGATGGAGATGGGGGTAGCTCCCATTGATTTTCTTATACCAATTTCTTTCGTTCGTTCTTTCACAATGATCAGCATGATATTACTCACGCCTACTATTCCTGCGAACAAAGTGCTGATACCAACAAACCAAACGAAATATTCGATGCCATTAAACAGGCCGCTCATTTCTTCAAATTCCTTTTGAAGATTAGCGTGGCCTACTGCATCTTCATCAAGTGGGTTGATATTATTGTTTTCTTTTAGAATGTTGATTATCTTCTCCTCTGTCTTTTCAATGTCAGCGTCATCCACCGCAGAATAAGCATACCAGCCTACGCGGTCTCCATAACCAAATGATTTTTGAAAGGTAGAGAATGGGATAAATATGGAATTGATTCGACGTTGATTACCACCAGTGTTTTCAGGCTTAATTACTCCGACAATTTTAAAATTGATTTTTCGGATGGATATATATTTTCCAATGATTTCATCAATCTCCATGTCTTTAAACAAGATGTCTCTAACATTTTTGGTAATTACCGCTACCTTTCGTCTATCTTCCACATCCCGTTCGTTAATGAATCGACCCCGTTCCATAACTTGTTTTTCTATTTTAGCATAATCCGGATAATCACCGAAAATCTCAAACTGGCCTGATTTATCCCCATAAATTACCATAGGGCTGCCACCCAACCGATTTCTGGGCGCCAAATACCTCAATTCATGGATTCTGCTTTTGAGTAGTTTAGTGTCGGAGTTGTCAAAATTTACGTATCTGCCCGGTTGGAAACCATTATAGGAAATGGTGGATCGCTGGCCCCAAATAAACCCACTGTTAGTAGCCCAGTTATTAAAACCTGCTGTCACCCCATCCCTAAAACTATTTCCCGCACCTAGAAGTATAATTAGCATAAATATCCCCCAGAAAATCCCAAGAATGGTTAAGAAAGTCCTAAGCTTGTTCTTCTTAATTGTTCCAAATATCTCTTGCCATTTGTCGTAGTCAAACATTATTTTCCGGTTTTAAATTATTCATCTCGTAATGCATCAATTGGAGGGATCTTAGAAGCTTTTCTTGCAGGGAAAAATCCCGCCAAAGTCCCACTGATCGCCAGGATTATTGTTGCCACAACTGCACTACCAAATCCAACATGTGGATCGATAAAGAAATTTTCAGGGAACCCAAATGATAACATAAGATCAGTTAGTAAACCTGTTTCAATAAAAGTCATACCCAGGATCATCCCGATATATCCACTTACAATGGTTATAAATAAAGCTTCCATTAAGAATAGTCCTATGATTGAATTGGGAGAAGCACCTATGGCTTTACGAACACCTATTTCGCGTGTACGTTCTTTCACAACGATCAACATTATATTACTTACTCCTACAATACCAGCTACCAATGTGAAAATTCCAATAAAAGCTAAAAAGAAACGAATTCCATCAAAAACCCCCATCCATTTGGAGTACTCTTTAAGAAGGTTAAATGATCCTATTGCCCGATTATCTTCTTTATCAAACTTATGCTTCTCTGAAAGGAGGGTGTGTATTTCATCCTCAATCTTTAGACTTTGCTCTATGGTAGCATCACCAGTTGTTAAAGAAAAATCATGAATTCTATTTCCTCCTGCATAGGCGATTTGAGCGGTTGAAATTGGTATATAAATTGATTTAGTTTCTCGGTCATTGCTCGGGTCCGTAAATACACCCACGACTAAATATTTTATGCCATTGACTGTTATATATTTGCCGAGTGGATCTTTATTTCCGAAAAGTACTTTGACTACATTTTCTCCAATGCTAGCGACTTTCCTTTTTTCCCTAACATCCTTAATGTTAATATATCGGCCATCTGTCAAAATACTTTTTTCTATATATAAATTGTCAGGATGGACCGAGCGAATATTAAAGGAAGAGTATTTATCTTCATACCTTACTGTAAATTCTCCGCCAACATAAAACTTTCCGGTAAGGTGGTCAATTCCCTCAATTTTTTCTTTTATGGCTTTATAATCTTCGTTTGTAAACTTAATTTGCCTTCCAGGTTGCATTCCTTTATATGCCACACTGGTGCGGCCACTCCAAAGGAAAATTGTGTTAACAGCATCATCAGCAAATTGATTTTTAACACCGTTTTGAAACCCAATGCCGAAACCCATCAAAATGATTAATATGAAAATACCCCAGCCAACATTAAAAGCAGTGATAAAAGTGCGTAAACGGTTTTTATCAATGGTGAAAAAAATTTCCTGCCACTTGTCAATTTCAAACATAGGTGCGATTTATAATTGAAAAATGATTATGCTGAAGCTAATTCATAGTTCTTACTTAGGATGACACCATCCTGTAGTCTGATAACCCTATCTGTCATACTAGCCACATCATTCTCATGTGTCACTATAACAACTGTTTTGCCCTGAGTGTTTACATCTTTAAAAATATCCATCACCTCATGTGAGGTTTGTGTATCTAAAGCGCCTGTAGGTTCATCAGCAAGAATAACTTTTGGATTGGAAATTAGTGCTCTGGCAATGGCCACCCTTTGTTTCTGACCCCCAGACATCTCGCCAGGCATATGATGTGCCCAATCTTTCAGACCTACCCGATCAAGAAATTCTACCGCCAGAAGGTTTCGCTTTTTTCTTCCTACTTTTTGATAGTATAGAGGGAGAGCAACATTTTCCATTGCATTTTTAAAATTCAACAGATTGAATGATTGGAAAACAAAACCTAAAAAGATATTTCTGTAATAAGCTGCTTTACTTTCCTTCAAATTATAGATTTCTGTGCCATTCAAAAGGTATTTTCCATCATCATAATTATCTAAAATTCCCAGTATATTAAGCAGAGTGGATTTTCCGGAACCTGATGAGCCCATGATGGAAACAAATTCTCCCTCGTTGATTTCCAGGTCTATGCCCTTCAAGACTTTTAGCGATTGCTTGCCGGTAACATAGGTCTTGGTTATTTGATTAAGCTTGATCATATTTATTAATATCTTTGCGATGAAAGGTAATAATTGTGCCAGAATTTAAAACACCTTATTTGATGGAGTATAAAGGTTTTATTTGGGTGGTAAACCTTGGTGTTGTTCGATAATGAACAGACATGTGCCCCGTTTTTGAACATAATCAGTTGATATTAAAAACATATACGTGATTTTGACTGATTAATTACTATTTTAGGCTAAAAATTAGATTAAATGTTTACGGAAGATCAAGTAAATGCCATATTAGATTTTGAGGGTGTCAATGAAAAGGTTGAAAAGCTTAAATTGGAGTTTAAAGAAAGCGAAGTTCAACTTCTGGATATGATCAATCACGATTTCTTATCTATGGCACTGTTAACACCGACTATTGAGCTAGCATTAGCCAATGGGAGCATTAGTTTGATGGAAGAAATGGCCATTAATCAAAAGGCAAGGAAATTTTCGAAAGGGGGTTACTTTTTACAATCAGATCCTGTAGTATATACCATGAAATTTTACATTAAAAATTTTAATGAATGGCGGGATAAATTTTATGATTTGTTGTGTGAGGTGATTCAATTGTCGTGTGATTTGAATCAATTGACAGTTTTCGATGAACACGAAGAACGAGTATCTGATTTTGAGTTTGAAAGAAATCTATTACATGCACCGTATATATTTGCACAATATATGTCCACATTTTTCATTAATGATATTGAACAAACAACTGTGCAAAAGAAAATATCGCAAATAGAGTACGAAAAAATATTAGAAATAGGTAGGAAGCTTAAAATAGATCATTTTCTGATCTTTAGAGGTTTCTGTCAAACTTTTTCGGTAAAGTAGAATTTTGTGGGAAGGAAGGCATCACTTTTTATACTTGCTTTAATTTTATCTTCTGTGGCATTTGCCCAGCAAGGATTTAATCCCTATCAGCCTGATCGAGAGATTAAAATTAAGAGAAGTCCTATCCGGGCTTTTTTAAATAAATTTTCGGTGATGTTTTCTTCTGGCTATGGCGCTACTTTTTATAAAACTGAATGGCCGGGAGTTGACATTCTTCAACATAATAACAGGGCTACATTATTAGAAAGTTATAGCGTATCAGGTAGTCAGATTGATTATACGGGCATCGATGATTGGACTTTTAGTCCCATTAGCCAGTCAGGACAAATCACAATGGATGAAACTACGGCTTTAATATATGCTGATTCAGTTACGCCAATGTATTCTGGTCTGGGCAAAAACATTCCTTTAAACTTGTCCCTTCATTTGGATATAAACAGGTTCAGAATAGGGGTTGGTTACACGTTTGAATTTCAAGGGCTAAAAAAACTAAAACCTGAATCTGAAGGGGATTTAGTATATAAGCCGGTAATGAAATCAACCACAGCAAGAAAATTTTATGTACTGCTTGGTGGTAAGTTTTATCATTGGAAGGGCTGGGATTATCATGCTGAAATACAAATAGGAAAGGTTGCATACGGCCCACGATATGATAAATCGTTACTCTCAAACGGGTTGTATTTTAACCTGGGTATTCCCATGGAGTTTGAGTTTTCTGAATATTTTTGGTTTTTCGTTCGTCCATCATTTGAATTTAGAAATTATTCATTGACCATGCCGGTGCAATTGCCAGATGGTGCCATCCCTGAATCAGTCACCTATAAACAACCTACACTCTATGTAAATGTAGGCTTTCGATACAAATTCCCTGAAATTAGACGCTGCCCTGTTAAGGCGTGCCACACGCAATTAAAACATATTCATAGTAATAAAGAATACAGGGGTCAACCATTTTATAAGGTGCAAAACCCAGGTACCGGAGAATTGGAACATTGGCGTCACTTGTGGGATTGGTTAAAGAAATAATTTGATCCGAAATTCAATTCTCTACATTATTTAAAATCCCCTTTAAAATTGATTAGAATCAAGCTTCTGTTAAATAAATTTGATTAAATTGCGGCCGATTTTTAAGGTGGCGAAAAATAAATTTTATGGCTGAAGATAGTAACCAAAATATAATTCCAATAAATATTGAAGATGAGATGCGTGGCGCCTACATAGATTATTCTATGTCGGTTATTATTTCCCGTGCCTTACCTGACGTTAGAGACGGTCTTAAACCCGTACATCGCAGAATTTTATATGGAATGTTGGAATTAGGAGTATTGTATAACAGACCCTATAAAAAGTCTGCAAGGATTGTAGGGGAGGTACTTGGTAAATATCACCCCCATGGTGATGCCGCTGTATATGATACCATGGTGAGAATGGCGCAGGAGTGGTCTTTGCGATACCCTCTTGTAGATGGTCAGGGTAACTTTGGTTCGATAGATGGTGATTCTCCGGCAGCGATGCGTTATACAGAAGCAAGACTGAAAAGAATCTCTGAAGAATTATTAAATGATATCAATAAAAACACGGTTGACTTCCAGTTAAACTTTGATGATTCATTAAAGGAGCCAACTGTGCTTCCTGCAGCACTTCCTAATTTACTTTTAAATGGAGCTTCTGGTATTGCTGTTGGTATGGCTACTAATATGCCACCTCATAACCTGACAGAAATAGTAGATGGAATCAATGCATATATTGATAATAATGATATTGATATAGCGGAATTGATGACCTATATAAAAGCACCTGATTTCCCTACGGGTGGTATTATTTATGGGTATCAGGGTGTGAAAAATGCCTTTGAAACAGGTCGTGGTAGAGTAGTGCTGAGAGGAAAAGCGGAATTTGAAACCTCCAAAACGGGCAAGGAGCAAATTATTGTTACCGAGATCCCTTATCAAGTGAACAAAGCCAGCATGATTGAAAAAACATGGGCTCTGGCAACTGATAAAAAAATAGAAGGACTTACTGATATCAGGGATGAATCTGATAGGGACGGGCTTAGAATAGTTTATGATCTTAAAAGAGATGCTATTCCAAACATTGTATTAAACAACCTGTATAAATATACTCAGTTACAATCTTCATTCGGAGTTAATAATGTAGCCTTAGTAAAAGGAAGGCCACGTACCTTAAATTTGAAAGACCTGATCTCTAATTATGTAGATCACAGGCATGAGGTAGTAATACGAAGAACAGAGTACGAACTACAGGAAGCGGAGAAAAGAGCGCATATTCTGGAAGGATATATTATTGCTCTTGATAATCTGGATGAGATTATAGCGCTGATCCGAAGTTCCAGAGATCCTGAAATTGCCAGGGAAGGTTTGATGGAGAAATTTGAACTTTCGGAAATTCAGGCCCGAGCTATTCTCGACATGCGACTCCAGCGATTAACAGGTCTGGAAAGAGAGAAAATTGAGAAAGAATACAAAGAAGTAAAAGAACTCATTGAGCATCTAAAAGAAATTCTTAGCAAAGAAGAATTGCGAATGCAAATTATCAAAGATGAGTTGCAAATTATAAGGGATAGATACGGTGATGAGCGTCGTACAGATATAGTAGTTAGTGGTGACGATATTTCAATTGAGGATATTATTCCAAATGAAGAGATGGTCATTACAGTTTCCCACCAAGGTTATATAAAAAGGACACCACTTACAGAATTTAAAACACAAGGAAGAGGTGGAGTAGGAAGCAGGGGTGCAGGCTCAAAAGATGATGATTTTACTGAGCATTTGTTTGTTGCAAGCACACATAATTACCTATTGATCTTCACACATTTTGGCAAAGTATTTTGGCTGAAGGTATACGAAGTTCCTGAAGGTAGTAAAACTGCCAAGGGAAGGCCGCTTCAAAACCTGATAAATATTGAAAGTGGTGATTCCGTTCGATCGGTTATTAATGTACATAGTCTTAATGATGAAGATTATATCAATAATAATTTTCTGATAATGTGTACCGTTAAAGGGACTATTAAAAAGACAAGTCTGGAGGCATATTCAAGACCACGGACAAATGGTATCAATGCTATTAATATTGCTGAAGGCGATAAATTGTTAAGTGTACGCCTTACAAATGGTAAGAATCATATCATTCTTGGCCTGGAGTCAGGGCGAGCCATTCACTTCAACGAAGAGCAGGTAAGACCTATGGGACGAACAGCTACTGGCGTACGTGGCATAACTCTTGCAGGGAAGGATGATAAGGTAGTTGGTTTGGTTTGTGTGGAAAATGATGAAGCAGGACTGTTAGTTGTTTCCAGCAAAGGTTACGGTAAGCGATCAAATATTGGTGAATACCGAATCACGAATAGAGGTGGAAAAGGTGTGAAGACCATCAATGTAACTGAGAAAACCGGACATTTGGTAGCAATAAAAACCGTAACAGATTCTGATGACCTAATGATCATTAACAAATCAGGAATTACTATCAGGATGGAAGTAAAAGATTTAAGAATAATGGGTAGGGCCACTCAAGGAGTTCGACTAATTAAGCTTAATGATGGTGATGAAATATCTTCCATAGAAGTGATTCAGAAAATAGAGGATGATGATGTAGAAAATAATGAAACAGAATCTTCAAATGAAAATGAAGAATCAGCAAATGAAAAAGAATAAAGGATTAAACATGTTACTCTAAATAAATAAACGATGAAAAGATTAGTATTAATTTTTATTTTTTCCATATTAATAAGTCCGCTGGCATTTAGTCAGTACACGCCCAAAGGAAAGATATCCAAAGCAGATATCGCACTTAATGCCGGTAAATTGGATGAAGCAAAAGCAGAGGTTGATAAAGCTTTTGAAATAGATGCAAAAGGAAAAGTTACCACCTCACCTAAGAGCTGGTACACAAAGGCAAAAATTTACAAAGCCATTTATACCAATGATGGTGAATTCTCAGATTTGGATCCTGAAGCTCTTGATAAAGCAATTGAAGGGTATCAAAAAGCAATTGAGATAGAAGGAAAGGAAACAGGTTATTACACTATTTTTGCTAATCAGGAATTAGGCGGTCTGTATAATTCGACCATTGATGCTGGTGCAACGGCCTATAATGAAGATGATTTCGAAAAAGCTTATGATGAATTTTCAAATGCATTAAAAGTAAGACCAGGAGATTCAATCGCATTATTATATGCAGGATCTGTAGCGCAGGAAATGGACGATATTGACAAAGCCCTTAAGATGTATGAAACAATGATCGAAGAAGGAAAAGCTCCTGAAACGGTTTATTCTACTGTGATTTATTTCTACAAATCCAATAAGGAAGACGAAGAAACTGCAATGGAATATACTGATATGGCTATCAAGCAATTCCCGGAAAATAAATCTTTCATGCAAGAAAAAATTGTTTACTTGATCACTTCAGGTAAATCAAAAGAAGCGGAAGAGCAATTACTTGCTGAAATTAAGGAAAACCCAGAGGATGCCGTACTTTATTTTGAATTAGGTTATTTGTATGATGAGCAGGATAATGATGAAAAAGCATTAGAAGCATATGGAAAAGCGTTTGAAGTGGACCCAACTTACTATGACGCTATCTTTAACTATGCAATTGTTTATTATAATCAGGCAGCAGATATTATTAAAAAATTCAATGACAAACCTCTTGGAGCGAATTATAGTGCAGCAGCTTACGCTAAAGAAGAAAAAGCAACGTATGATAAAGCTTCTGTTTATTTCAAGAAAGCGCTACCTTATTTAGAGCAAGCATATGAAATAAAGCCTGATGACACCAAATTACTAGAGATTCTTGGAGGAGTTTACAATCAGCTTGGAATGTCTGATAAATACAATGAAATCAGCAAAAAGCTTGAAGCGATAGAACCTGGTCAGGAATAAGATTGATCAAAATATAAAATTAGAAAGAGGCTTCGGCCTCTTTTTTTATATACTTACTTCTTGTAAAAATATCTCCCATATATTTCGCTCCTCTTGTCCAAAAACTTTTTTGGATTTTACCAAAATAGAAATTGCATTACCATTCTCATTTTGATAAAGGAAATTAACCTTATTAGAAAATTCAGGTGAAGATACATTTTGGGAAAAGGTAGATGTTAATTTAAAGTCTGCAGGAATGTCATCTAATTTGAATTCTTCTTCCATAATTTGATGCACATATTTTTTAATGGAAATTTGACTTCCACCAATATTAATCTTGCCTTTCTTTTTATTAAATAAAGAGATTAATTGTTCACCTGCCTTTTTTCTTATTTCTGCTGGAATTGAAGTGTCACCAATAATGGCAGAGTATTCAAAAAATTCTTCCACTTTTTCAAGAGATCTTTTATCATAGGCTGCCAGTGCTATCGAGTCAAGTACATTGGTTTCGAAGCTTGATAACAAGGAGGTTTCGGATTCAGAAGGATGATCGCTTTCATTATAATTAGATTCTGATTCCTTAATTGGACTGCATTGCCAACTGGCAGTTATCACTACGATGAAAATGATACGGTTAATTAATTTCATTACTTTCAGTTTTAAATCGTAGATATACAATTTTACCTTTTGATATTCTTGATTCGAGTATTTCGATGTTTTTCAATCTATTAAACGGAAATGATAGTTTGTCAATAAATTCCTCCTGGTTATAAATGGCCATGCCTTTATCTTGATTATTTACCTGAAATATGGTCGCATTGTAAGCAAATATTTCTTTTAGTTGTTCTCGCCTCATTTCCCACTGTTCCACCTCAGAATTAGAGAAGTATTGGATCATTAAAGAAAAGTCATCTGGTTGAAGAGTAATTTTTTCTGACCATGTTTTATAAGGGATTTTCCTTTTGATGGTATCTGAAAAATAATAAGGTGCTTTTACCACTAAAGTAATGTCTTTATCCTCTGAATTTATTTCAATTTTACCATTGGAAATTTGGTTGAATCGTTGGGGAGATTCCCCTTCCTTTAACCATATCACTTCCAATTTTTCATCTTGAATGGGCTCCATAGTATAGGCATCTACTATTTCAATTTCATATTCATAGTAACGGGGGCTAAAAGCAAACCAGCTCAATAAAATAGCTATGACAGATATAGAAATGATATATCTCCATTTTTTGGTTTGAGACGTGTTATTTAAATTTTTAGCCTTAAAGTCAATCCAATCTTCATAGTCACAATAGCGGCAAAGCAAGTTTAATATATCAATACGAGGTATGGATTCATTAGTAGATTTTAAATGGGTATAAAACCATTTTTCACTTATTCGTCCCTGTACC
>JBNLGO010000055.1:0-21624 GCA_050306095.1 Cyclobacteriaceae bacterium | reverse complement strand
GTGCCTCCGTGCTGTGAGCATTCGTCCGAAAAAGTGATTGCTGCTGTGAAAAAGTTATTGGAAGTTAATTAGTTATAAAGTTATCGTTAGGTGAATTTTCCTATAATTTCAGACTAACAAAAAGTAGGTTACTCCTTCGAGTACCTATTTTACTTGCTACTTTTAACTTTAGAAACTTTCAACACCTTAGTGATTGTAAAAGGAAACGACCATTATCAATACTAACCTTTTTAATACTTTTTAACCTTCAACCTTTCTAACAATACATTGAATTTGAGCAAGGGTTTTGTTGTTTCGGGTTTGATCTTTCACATACCTTCTAGTGGCCTTTTTTTCTATCCAACCAGCAAAAGCAGGAATGATAGGTTTAAATAAATAATAAAAGATTTTGAACGGGATCAACCCAAAATAACTATGCTTCATGATGGGGCCATGTACCAGCTTTCTGCGGTCGTAATTGTAGTCGTGTTGTTTGATTTCAACTATTTCCGAACCTGGTAGTTCATTGGCCAGATCCAATACATTGTGTGATACAGGTGACCAACTTTCCCTTTTACTGATGGTAAAAGTTGCTTTATGATCAGAATTAAATCGACTTGGGAAAATACCTTGCTCGTATAAATCTTCGTCAGGAACGAGGAAAAATAAATGTCCACCCGGCTTCACTAACTGCCACCATTCTGCCAATGCTTTGCGCGGATCAAACATATGCTCCAGGCAGTGGGAGGAATAGACAAAATCAAATTGCTCTTTGACATACTGTGTGATGACATTTGCATCACCATCTTCCATGTCAAATGGTTTGACATCTTTAGCCACCGGATCTGGTCCACAGCCAATGTCTATCCCTTTGCCTTTAAGAATATTTAAATGAAAATCCGTCCAGATTTTCCTGGTTTTGGTAGTTTCGTCCATACGAGTAGTAAATTCAGATTTATTGAATCCAAAGGGCGCAAATATAGGGAAATTGTATAGAAAGGTTTAAATACCCACTATTTTTCAAGGCATATCTCTGATAATAACCTGGATATCCTTTTCATCCTTAAGCAAATCAACCACCAATTGAGGATCTGTACTTCCATAATGGTATGGATATAATATTTTGGGTTGAAATCCTTTTGCTGCATCAGCTACCATTTCTGGTGTCATGGTGTATGGAAGGTTCATAGGTAAAAAAGCGATATCGATATTTTGTAGCGCCTTCATCTCCGGAGTGTTTTCAGTGTCACCAGCGATGAAGACACGCTTGCCACCAAAAGTAACGACATAACCATTTCCTTCTCCTTTAGGGTGATAGGGATTGTTTTCTGAACGCATATGTACCAGGTTATAAGCAGGAACAGCTTCGATTGTGATTCCATTCACTTCTTTGGTTTCTCCATTTTTAAGGACTGTCTTTCCTTTCATATCCGGAGCATTCTCAGCGCTTTTGCCATTAAGAATAGTGGTTGTATTTTCTTTTTGAATGGATGAAATAGCTTTTTGATCAAAGTGATCCCCATGATGGTGTGTAACGAGTACTATGTCTGCTTTTGGAAGTTTAGTATAATCTGCTTCGCGTGTAGATGGATCAGCATGAATAACCAATCCGTTGAATTCAAAATATAAACTACCATGACCAACAAAATGAATCTTTAAATCTCCGTTTTCAGTCGAATAAGTATCGGTTTCAATGGTTTTTTGTGCAAAGGTGAAATGGGATAGTGAAATGATTATAAGCAGTGCGAGTAATTTAATATAGCTTTTCATACGGATTGAATTGATTTGTAATTCAAACTATAAAAACATCAGGGTAATTGGAATCCTTTTTTGATAAAAGGAAAATCATAATGGCCATCCGATCTCTCGAATAGCCATTATTTTTTCAGCAAATATTATTTGACCTTAAATTCTGTTGATAAGCCTTCCTCAGCATTAGGAGCAATGAATAGATGGAATAATCCGGGTTCTACTACATATTCCATTTTCTGGTTATGGAATTTCAAATCGTCTGTACTAAGTGTAAAACTCACGGACTTAGTCTCCCCAGGTTTAAGAGTGACTTTTTCATACCCTTTTAATTCCCTGATCGGGCGGGCAATATCTGCAGAAACATCACGGGTGTATAATTGAACCGTTTCTGTTCCCGCAATTCTTCCGGTGTTGGTTATTTCTACGGATGCGTCAAGGCTGCCACCTATTGGGATTTCAGAAGCAGAAAGTTTTAAATTATTATATTCAAATGTGGTGTATGTCAATCCATACCCAAATGGGAAATGTGGTTTAAAACCAAGATCAAGGTAATGGGAATTGTTTCCTAATGAACTCTGCCACGCCCCGATAGGGATATCATCCATTTGTACAAAGGATTCTTCCGTAGCGGGTCTCCCGGTATTCGGATGATTATAATAAATAGGAGATTGCGCACCAGATTTAGGCCATGTAGATGGTAATCTTCCCGAAGGAGATGCGTCACCAAATACTACATCAATGATAGCAGGACCACCCATGGTTCCGGGGTGCCATGCCATCATAACGGCATCTACATCGTCAATAATATTAGTGATAGCGATGGGTCTTCCTGCCATGATCACTAATACTATTTTTTTACCAGTTTTACTTATTTCTTTGATCAATTCTTCTTGAGCTCCTGGTAAACTGATATCTGCTCTGGAATGTGCCTCTCCACTCAGAATGGCTTCTTCTCCGGCAAAAAATAAAACTAAATCACTTGATTTTGCAGCATTTATTGCAGCATTAAAAGCCAATTTGCTCTTATCTCTGCTATATCCGAGTCCGGCGCTGTAAATCACTTTTTCGCTTCCTAAATATTCGCGAATGTAATTTAAGGGAGTAACCGTGTTTTCCTGGTTGCCATCAAATGTCCAGGTGCCTAGCTGATCATGAGGTGCATCTGCCAAAGGGCCAATTACAGCTACTTTATTTACATTTTTACTTATGGGTAGCACACTTTCATTTTTTAACAAAACAAAGCTTTCTATAGCAGCTTTTTTAGCCAATGATTTATGTTCTTCGCTAAGAATCTGATCATCCCGGTTCCGGTCAAATCCTGGGTTTTCAAATAACCCTAATCGGAATTTGATACGAAGAATATTCTTAACCATTTCATTCAATTGCGCTTCGGAAAATTTTCCTTCTTCGATGAGTTCTTTTAAATGATTTTCATACGAAGTGCTCATCATTTCCATATCTAGTCCGGCATTGGCAGCTTTCATGGCCGCTTCTTTTGGATCTGCCGCATAGCCATGTGCGATCATTTCCGTAATACTATTCCAGTCACTCACTACAAATCCATCAAAGCCCCATTCGTCTCTCAGTACCTGTTTCAACAAAAATGGATTTCCTGAAGAAGGTACACCATTGATATCATTAAAGGAGGTCATAAAGGTGGCAGCTCCTTCTTCAACGGCTGCTTGAAATGGTTTCAAATATACATCGCGCAGTAGTTCCTCATTAATGATGGAGGTATTGTAATCCCTTCCACCTTCTACAGCTCCATAACCGGCGAAGTGTTTTACACAAGCAGCAATACTGGTAGGATCAGATAGGTCACCTCCCTGAAAACCGCGGACATAAGCCCTCGCCATAATCGAGGTAAGTAACGGATCTTCTCCTGCAGATTCTGCAATTCTACCCCAACGGGCATCACGGGAGATGTCAATCATCGGGGCAAAAGTCCATCGTATGCCACTCGTAGAGGCTTCAATGGCAGAAACTCGGGCACCATTTTCAGCAGCTTCGGGATTCCAGGTTGCAGCAATTCCCAGTGGGATGGGAAAGATCGTTTTAAAACCATGGATGACATCCCTTCCAAATATTAAGGGAATCCCGTTCGGACTCTCTTCAACAGCAATTCGCTGTAGTTCTTCCACATAATCTTTGTTCATCACATTGAGCATGGAGCCAACTTCCCCGTTTCTTACGGCACTTTTGAGCTCTTCAGAAAGCGCTCCTTTTACTCGGCTGGAAGTTCCACGTTGATTGGTTTGACCAATTTTTTCCTCTAGGGTCATTTTTGCCAACAGGCTATCTATTTTGGACTCAAGAGGGTCAACCTGGGCAACTTTGTCAGTAGAACAGCCTACTGATAGGATAAGCAGGATCAGTGGCAAAAGCCAATTGAAAATATTTGTAAAGATAGTTTTCATGTATTTTTAGATTATTGAACGTTACGGTAAAAATGGAAAATTTTTACATAAAATTCTCTAAATCTAAAAATCCTATTGAATAGAGGAGGTTAGATCAGTTTCTTGAGAAGTGTCCTTACTTCTTTTACTCCCGGAAGATTGTATTTCGCTACACTGGTGGTGCCCCCCACTTTGATGGTAAAGGCATTATCAGGCATCACCCTGAACGTGTCTTCATCGGTCCAGTCATCACCTATCGCCAACGTAAAATCATGTGGAAAATCGTGCAGCCATTTAGTAGCCGCTCTTCCTTTGTTTACGGCAGAGCTTTTTATTTCTACAACCATGTCGCCTTCTAATACTTGCAGGTTTTTGTTGGTGGAAAGGTATTTCAGGTGACTGCTCAATTCCCTTGTCCTTAATTCACCAAGTCCCTGTTCTACTTTTCGGTAATGCCATACCAGAGAATAGTCTTTTTCTTCAATAAATGATCCTGGTGTGCGATCTACATATACTTCAAGAAGCGATCTCAACTCTTCTTTCCACTCACTTTCTAATGCTTCGATGGTATGCCAGTGATTATTATCTTCCCTTAACCAAATGCCATGCTCTGCGATGATATCAATTGGCAGTTCGCCTACCCATTCATTTAAAGTGTTCTTATCACGACCACTGATGATCACTACCCGATTGCCTTTTTTAGCAGATAATTTTGTCAATATATCCATCAGCTCTTTGTCAGGTTTTACAGACTTTGGATTGGTACTAAAGCTCATTAATGTACCATCATAATCCAGGAAGATTAATTTTTCTTTCGCGCTTTTATATGCCTTTACCAATGAATCTGACGAGTCTTTGTCAAGCGTTCTGGTAGCTAGTGAATTTTTTTCTTCGATAATCAATTGAAGTCTTTCCATGAAAATATTAACCCAATGATGGATGTTGTATCTTTTAATCGTTTCCTGCATTACGCTGATCCTTTTTACCTGTTCATCATCAGGCATGATCAATGCGTCGTGGATAGCAGTAACAATTCGATTAATGTTATTTGGGTTGATGAGAATCGCATCAGAAAGTTCTTTTGATGCACCTGCCATTTCACTTAATATCAACACTCCTTTTTGATCAAGTCTGCTGGCAATATATTCTTTACAAACGAGGTTCATTCCGTCCCGCATTGGAGTGACCAATGCTACATGGGCCATTCGGTAAAATGCAGATAAAGCCTCCAATGGGAAGGAGCGATAGAAATAGTGGATAGGAGTCCAATTCAGTTTTCCATATTTTCCATTGATTCTACCTACTAATAAATCCACCTCCTCTTTAAGCTCCTGGTATTGATCCACGCTATCTCGGGAAGGCACTACGATCAGAATCAACGATACTTTATTCTGGTATTCCGGGTATTTCTGCAAAAACATCTCAAATGCCATTAACCTTTGAGGAATACCTTTGGAGTAATCCAATCGGTCAATACTCAGTATCAGCTTTTGGTCACCCAGTGATGTTCGGTAGCGGATTTCTTTTTCAATGGTTTCCGGAGAAGCGGCAGACAACGAGTATTTTTCATAATCAATTCCCATTGGGAAAGAGTCAATTTCTATTACCCTCTTGTCTCGTTCTATTCGACCTCGGTTATTGGTGATACCTACTAATCTACTCACAGACGACAAGAAGTGTCGCATATCATCATAGGTATGGAAACCGATAAGGTCAGCGCCCAACATACCATAGAGAATTTCCTTTCTCCAAGGGAGCATTCTAAATACCTCATAAGATGGAAATGGAATATGCTGGAAGAAGCCTATGCTTACTTCAGGAAGCCTTTCCCTTACCATTTTAGGCAGCACTAAAAGCTGGTAATCATGTATCCAGATTGTATCATCTGGTTCAGCTACTTTTAACAGTTCATTACAAAATTCTAAATTGGCCTTCATATAGGCCTCAAAATTTTTATGACTGTAGATAGCGTACTGTGAAAAATAATGATAGGTAGGCCATATGGTTTCGTTGCTAAAGCCTTCGTAGAAATCTTTAATCAGCTTTTTTGAAAGGAACACCGGTACCATGTTTTCCTTGCGAAGGTTTTTGGTGATCTCTTCTTTCTCTTCCTTTTTATTGACATACATGCCCGGCCAGCCTATCCAAAGATTTTCTCCTTCTTTATAAATGGAACCCAAGCCTGTAGCTAATCCCCCTTCGCTGGGTTGATAAACAAGCTGGTTGCCATTTTTTGTAATTCTAATTGGGAGTCTATTGGAAACGATTATTGTCCTGGCCATAATATTTTATTCTGATTAACAGCAAAAAAATGATAATTAGATACCAAATCCAAAATTAATAGGAGGAACACCGTCTTGCAAACAACATTAATATTTAGGAATGAAAATGCCAATCCGATATTATGAATTGAATATCAAAAAGATATGGATATATAGCCTTTATTTTTACAATGAATGTAAAATATACCACATATAAATGGAAATATTATAATGAAAACAGGGTTGAAAAAAGATTGAAATTATCTAAGTCATTTTGAAATTTCTCAATTTTATTTCGGTGAGCTTCCTTTTTGTATCCAGGGGAAAGTCATTCTTCAGCATCCAGTCATAATAGTTGGGTTCGCTATTGAAAACATCGACCACTCTTTTACCTCTATGTTTACCAAAATTGAATACTTCTTCACCTTTTTTGTTAAAGACAATTCTGCCCGCCAGATCAACCATGTTATTCAACGTGATTTTGTGAAGCACATCCATATCGTTTTTGATCACGCCCAATTTATTTCCCAGAGCATCTTCCACTTCCTTATCATCATACATTTCTATTTGCTTCTTTAGAACCTCGTAGGTGGCCATAGTATCTGCTTCAGCACTATGAGCATTGTTCATTTCCTTTCCACAATAGAATTTTAATGCAGCTGATAAGGTTCTCTTTTCCATCAGGAAAAATAGCTTTTGGGCATCAATTAGTTTTCTTTTAGACACATCAAAATCAATATCATTTCGTAGAAATTCCTCTACCAACATAGGAACATCAAACTTGATAATGTTATAACCCGCCAGATCACAACCTTCTAAAAACTTCTGCAATTCTTTCGCGATGTTTTTAAATAAAGGGGCGTCTGCCACGTCTTTGTCATAAATACCATGAATAAGGCTTACTTCATTGGGGATGGGCATACCGGGATTAACCAGATAATTTTTCACCTCTTGCCGGTCATTCGGATGTATTTTGAGAAAAGAAAGTTCTATAGTACGGTCTGTAGCCACATTCATTCCTGTGGTTTCTAAATCAAAAAATACCAAAGGATTTTTTAAATGCAATTTCATGGTTGTTGGATTGTAAAATGTATTTATTAAAATATTTCAGCAATGAGCTTTTGAATATCCAGACCTGCAAAGTTTCCGGAACTCATTAATAATAGGTTTTTATTATTCCAGTCAATTCCTCGGAGTTGTTCTTCCACTTTGTTTATTTCTGTATAAGCATGAAGGTTAGGGTGTTGGAATGCCTGGAGAATATCCTCCTCACTATATTGTAAGCCATCTTTGTTTTTGATATTGGATGGATTTACAAATACAATAGCTTCATCGGCATCATTGAGGCTTTCCTGGTATTGATCGATAAATTCTTTGTTAAGGCTGCTATATGTGTGTAGCTCCACGACGGCCACCATGTTTCTTTCTGGATATTGCTCTTTTAAAGCTTTGGAAGTTGCAGCTACTTTTGATGGCGCATGTGCGTAATCCAAATATACAGAGCAATGATCATTGGCCAATATTTTTTGCAGACGCTTTCGAGGATTTTCAAAGCTTTGTATTGCCTCGTAAAACTGTTCGTCTGTCACACCAATTCTTTTTAACAAAGCACGGCATCCCGCGATATTCTGCATATTGTGCTCCCCAAATATTTTAACGGGAACTTCTCCATTATCCGTAATAAGAAATGTCTCACCATTTACTACTTTATGAGGATGTGTGTTGTATTCTAACCTGTTTACATCATCTCTTTCTTTGGTGCCAATAACAGTGGCAAGATTATCATCACCACAAAATACTATGCTTCCGGCCTTTGGGGTGGCATCCCCAAAAATATCAAACTGATGTACATACTTTTCGAACGTAGGAAACGCATTAATATGATCCCAGGAAATACCACTTATCAGACCAATATGATGTTCGTACTTCAGAAATTTGGGTGTGCTGTCAAGAGCTGATGTTAGATATTCGTCTCCTTCTATAACAATAATCGGGGCATCTGATAATTTTACCTGGTTTTCAAAACCTTTCACCTCTGCACCTATCATGTAATCAAACTCTTTTCCGATGTGGTTTAAAACATGTATGGTCATACCTGTGATGGTGGTTTTACCATGACTACCGGCAATGACGATTCGCTGCTTTGATTCTGATTCTTTTTTAATGAAATCAGGAAAAGAATAGATGGGAACATTGAGTTCCTTTGCCTTTATTAATTCAGGATTGTCTTCTTTGGCATGCATACCAAGGATGACTGCATCCAGATCTTTAGTTATATTTTCAGGATGCCAACCTGATTTTTCAGGTAGTAATCCATATTTTCCCAGTTTTTCTTTTGAAGGGCTATAAATTTCATCATCTGATCCACTTACTGCTACACCTTTTTGATGCAAGGCAATGGCCAGGCTGTGCATGATGCTTCCTCCGATAGATATAAAATGAACTTTTTTCAATGCGCTTTTGCTGATTTATTTCGTTGTCAAAAATATAACAAAAGTAATCGACGACAAATTAAAATTAGAAAATGTGGATTATATGTTAATAACCTTCTGTTAAGTTAATAACTTGTGTGTAAAGTTGTGGATAAAGTCAAAACAATTGTGGATAAAGGAATTATAATTATACGAAAAAAAATTTTCGGAGCGAGATTTGAAGGTGTATGTTTGTACGTCGTTACTTTTTTTAACTAACCCTATATGGACAATAGCAATACCTCTAAAATAAGGATAGGATATAAAGCAAAAAACCCTTTTCAAAACGCTGATCTGACGGAAGGATTAGGAAAATTACCCCCACAAGCGGTCGATTTGGAACAAGCTGTATTAGGTGCATTACTTCTTGAAAAAGATGCGCTAAATATTGTGATAGAAATCCTTAAACCACAAAGCTTTTACGTGGAAGCAAACCAGGAGATCTATGCTGCAATTGTGGAATTATTTAACAGATCCGAACCGATTGATATCCTTACAGTTACCAATGAATTGCGTAAAAACGGCAAGCTGGAATTTGTAGGTGGGGCATACTATATTTCAGAACTTACCTCTAAAGTAAGTTCAGCCGCAAACGTGGAATTTCACTCCAGAATCATTACTGAGAAGTCCATAAAGCGGGAATTGATCACTATTGCTTCAAAAATCCATAAGGAAGCTTACGAAGATACCACAGATGTTTTTGAACTTTTAGACAAAACAGAGCAGTCGCTTTTTGAAGTGTCGGAGGTAAACATCAGAAAGAATTATGAAGATATGAGTTCGCTCATGCATCAGGCTATTACTGAACTGGAATCCAAAAAGCATGATTCGGATGGACTGACAGGTGTGCCGACTGGTTTCACAGCCCTTGACCGTGTCACTTCAGGATGGCAAAAATCGGATCTTGTTATTATTGCGGCACGTCCAGGTATGGGTAAAACGGCCTTTGTGGTTTCCGCGATGAGAAATGCCGCGGTTGACTTTAAAAAACCAGTAGCGATCTTTTCATTGGAGATGTCGAGTATACAGTTAGTGAATCGATTAATTTCTGCTGAAGCCGAGCTGGACAGTGAAAAAATTAAAAAAGGAAACCTGGAAGAATACGAATGGGAGCAACTTATCCACAAAACGGCAAAATTATCGGAATCTCCAATCTTTATTGATGATACTCCGGCACTCTCTATTCTGGAATTGAGAGCAAAGGCCCGAAAACTTGTATCACAGCACGGAGTTTCATTAATCATTATTGACTACTTGCAGCTAATGTCAGGGGATAGCTCAAAAAGCGGCGGTGGTGGTGGTAATAGAGAGCAGGAAATTGCTTCTATTTCACGAGCATTGAAAAATATTGCAAAAGAACTAAGCGTGCCAATCATTGCATTGAGTCAGTTGAGTAGGGCCGTTGAAGTTAGAGGAGGAGATAAGCGACCTCAGCTTTCTGACTTGAGGGAATCTGGATCGATTGAGCAAGATGCGGATATGGTAATGTTCCTTTATCGTCCCGAATATTATGATATTACCACCGATGAAGAAGGAAATAGTTTACAAGGTGTAGGTGAGGTTATTCTTGCCAAACACCGAAATGGATCGTTGGATACAGTAAAACTGAAATTCATCGGTAAATTCACGAAGTTCTCTGATCTTGATTTTCAGGGGCCATTTGGTGGAGGATTTCCAGGAGGTGGAGGTATTCCCGGTGAGTTTGACCAAGGGGGTGCGCAGACCATCACCTTCCAAAGTAAGGCTAATGGTGATAGTGGCAATACACCACCATCATTGCCGGAGCATAGTGATGAACCACCGTTTTAACCATATTTTTCCGGATCTATTTTAATAAGTTCAATTTCAGCTTTTTTGTCAATGCTGCTCTTGTAGGGATGGTTGTTATATTTTTCAATCTGAAGAAGTAGTTCTTCTGCTTTTTTTAAGTTTCCCTGATCTATAAAAATATATGCGGACTGTAGGCAGGCATTAGGAGCGAAATAAAACTCACGATCTTTCTGGTGTTGGATGACCCACTGATACTCTTTAATCGCTAATGTAAACTTGCCAGTGAGGTGAAAAAAACGGGCCAGACGATAATGGTATTCTAATTTTTCATCTTTATTAAAGTGGTTAGTTTTTATTTTCGTCAAGATATTTTCGACCATATTAAAATAGCCACCATCCGTTGCATATCTAATTTTCAATAGGTCTTTATTAGGTAGAGAATCTTGCTTGGCTAAAAATGCGGCATTTTTATCGGCATCAATTTCTGCCCGTCCCTCATTTCTAGCTTTTTCCTTATACAATTCAAAATTGGAATCATTTTCCAACCAATGGCATAGGGCAATTTTCAGATAGGCGTCTTTGGTGTAATTAACCCCATTGTTGGATTGAATAAAATTATGATAATACTGAATAGCAGTAGGATAATCACCTTTTTGAAGATTGATCTCGCCAGAAATGTATTGCAGAAAAGGAATATAATTGTAAACATTGTTTCCCTCCATTTGGAGTAACAGTTCTTCTGCATTACTACTTTTAGCTGTTTTAAAATAAACAAGAACGGCTACTGCCTTCATTACTTTTTTTGGAGTTTGAATTAATTCTTCAATGTTCAAAAGAGCCTTTTCTTTTTCATTGAGAAGATAGGTTTGAAAAAGCGATTGGTAGGCAATTGATTCTTGATAGAATAGAGAGTTTTCCTGTCTTAATTTTCTTAATTCGGCCATACCCAGAGAAATATCCCCTTCTGCGTTTAATAGGGATAATAACCAGTGATAATTTTCTGGAAATGAACCCAGTACTGTATGAAGTACACCCAGGCTTTTATTCAATGGTACATATTCAGGAAATTTTTCATGTCCATCTTGAGCAATAGAAAATGCCTGCTTGAATCCCCAAAAAGCCTTTAAATAATGGCCAAATCGGAATTTGGCAAATGCCCATTGTAGCTTTACTTCTGCCTCCAGAAAATATTTTTCCGGAGTGTCATTTGAAAGCCGGTTAATTTGATTCAGACGAACATTTTCATTAGACCGATAAGCGTTGTATTGTTCTTCATTTCCTGAAGCATAAACTTCCAGCACATCTGCCAGGTTTGCTACATAAATGCTGTAAGGATTGTTTTCAGGATTAGTTGGGAGGAATTTTAATTTATTCCGGGCATTTTCAAAATCCAGGTCGATTACATTCAAGTATGCTGCCTGTACAATGGGATTGATTTTTTGTCCGTATACACCAGGTACAAAAAGTAGGGCAATTATAAAATAAAAAAGCGAGGGAATCACTGCCCTCGCTTTCACAAATTTTTTCCAATTATTTGTGTTCAAATTATTTCTTTTTGGCAGTACGTTTTGTCTTTCTCTTCTTAGGTTCTTCCTCGATCACATCCTCGACATCAGCAAAGATTCTACCACAATGTTCACAAACAATTAATTTTTTTCTTTCCTTTACTTCCGCCTGTCGCTGTGGAGGTACTACGTTAAAACAACCACCGCAAGCATTTCTTTTTACACTTACTACGGCTAAACCATTTCTGGCATTCAGGCGGATTTTGTTATATGATTTTAATAATCGCTCTTCTATGTTCTTAGAAGCTTTCTCGCGACTATCATTTAATTTTTTCTCTTCATCCTGGCTTTCACCTACGATTGAATCAAGTTCTTTTTTCTTGCTGATAAGGTCTTTTTGACGCTCTTCCATCAGCTCTTTTGTGTTGTCAATTTCTTGATTCTTCTGCTCGATTATTACCTGAGCTTCCCTGATTTTCTTTTCGCAAATCTGGATTTCCAGTTGTTGTAATTCAATCTCTTTGGTAAGAGCATCATATTCACGGTTGTTGCGAACATTGTTTTGCTGCTCTTCGTATTTTTGGATCAGCTTATTGGAATTTTGAATACCAATTTTATTGTTGCTAATATCCTCGTTTTGCTTTTCGATTTCGGAATTGAATTTTTCAATCCGTGTTTCATACCCTGCAATCTCGTCTTCAAGATCTCCAACTTCCTCTGGTAATGCACCCCTGATTTTTACGAGTTCATCTAATTCCGAATCAATTGACTGTAATTTAGCGAGTGAATCTAAAACTTGTGATACTGATCTTTCCATTTATTATGTGTAAAGAATTGGATTTGTGTTAACCATGGTCAAATGGAGTGCAATATTAGGAAATTTTTTCTTTAAAATCTCATTTAATAAATCTTTTGTAAATATTTCACTTTCATAATGTCCAATATCTGTAATGAGTATTTCGCCTTCTGCGTCAAAATACTCATGATACTTAAAATCTGCCGACACAAAAACCTGGGCACCAGCTGATTTTGCTTTATGTAAAAGGAAGCTCCCAGCACCTCCACAAACAGCCACTTTTTTTATTGTTTTACCTATAAAATGTGTGTGTTTAACTATGGAGAGATCCATGGATTTTTTTAAGTGGTTTACAAATTCAGTCTCTGACATTGGTGTTGGGAGTGTGCCAATCATTCCTGAACCAACCTCCAAATTAGCATTAACCAATTCATGTAAATAATAAGCCACTTCTTCATAAGGATGGGCTGTTTTTAATGCATGAATAATATTACCCGAAAGGTGGGAAGGAAAAATTACTTCCACCCGATCTTCCACGACTTCTTCTAACTCACCGCTTTTTCCAATATGAGGGTTTGCTTTTTCATTTGGTAGAAAAGTGCCCGTGCCAGTAACCCGGAAGCTACAATTAGAATAATCTCCTAACATTCCTCCACCTGCGTCAAAAACCGCTTGCATTACTTCTTTTGTATTTTTTGAGGGAATGAAAGTGGTTAGTTTATTAAGTGTGTCTTTTTTCGGTGCCAGGATGCGTGTGTTTTCTAACCCTATTCTATCACAAATTCTTTTGTTAACGCCTGTATGTACATTGTCTAAATTGGTGTGAATAGCATATATGGCAATGTCATTTTTAATGGCCTTGATAATAGACTTTTCTGCTGTGTTTCCTCCTGTTAATTTTTTCAATCCTCTAAAAATGATTGGATGGTGAGCGACAATCAAATTACATTTTTGTCGGATCGCATCCTCCACTACTTCCTCAGTTACATCTAACGAAATAAGCACTCTCTGCACTTCAGTGGAGCTATCTCCCACCAATAATCCTGAATTATCATAGGACTCCTGGTAAGCTCTGGGAGCATATTGATCTAAATAGGAGATGATCTCTTTAATTTTCGACATATTTATTGAACTTTGCGGAGCTAAAATTAAGAAATTGCAGGAAGCGCAGTGAAATTTTTTAAGATACTTTTATTTCCATTCGCCATTCTATATCGTTCCATTACTGGATTGAGGAATTACCTTTTTGATATTGGTCATAAAAAATCGGTGGAATTTGATGTGCCGATAATCAATGTGGGAAATATCATAGCAGGTGGTTCGGGAAAGACTCCAATGATAGAATACCTGGTGGAAAAGTATGGGGAACATTTTTCCATTGCTACCTTGAGCCGAGGCTATGGCAGAAAGTCACGGGGATTTCGAATAGCTTCTGAGCAAGATACCGCGGAAACAATTGGAGATGAACCTTTTCAATTTTATCAAAAATATGGTGATAGGATCGTCGTTACTGTCGGAGAGGAGCGGGCTCTTGCCATTCCAGAGATTTTATTTCATCACCCTGAGGTTAATTTAATTCTACTGGACGATGCCTTTCAGCACCGATATGTGAAGCCAACTTTTAATATCTTAGTGACTGAATACTCCCGACCATTCTTTAAGGATTATATATTACCAATGGGATTGTTGCGCGAATCGAGACATGGAGCAAAAAGAGCAGATGCAGTGGTGGTTTCTAAATGCCCATCGGAATTAAGCACAAAAGCGAAGAATGAATTTTATACTACCATTGGTCAGTATGCGCCTGAAGCACCGGTTTTTTATGCTACCATTGAATATGGAAAGCCATCACCAGAAATAGAATTGAATAAAAATAATAGAGTCATTGCTCTTACCGGGGTCGGTAACCCGGCACCTTTTGAAGAGTATCTGAAGGATAATTTCAATGTGGTGGATGTAATCCGGTTCAGAGACCATCATCAGTTTAATGAAGGGGATATCCGGAAAATAATTGCAGCAATATTGAAATATGAGGAGGAGGTGGTCGTATTGACTACAGAAAAAGACTATGGCCGATTGCGGGATTTTTTACCGGTATTTTCTGATAAAAGAATTAAAATCAGCTACCTGCCCATTCGGTATTCATTTCTTTTTGATGAAAATAAATTTGACAAGATGATTTCAGATGCTATAATCGCAGTGCAAAGGGAAAATATCGAATGAAGCGCATTTTATACATATCTTTTTTATTGGTCATTTTTTTAGTGTCAGTTAGTTCAACACAAGTATTTTCCCAGATACTGGATGATTCCACACAGACTGTTTATGGTGCGTATACTACTTATTATACCACTTTTGATAAAATAAAAAACAACAATTACCTCGTCTCTAAAATTGATACACTCATTGACGGTTTGCATGGGTATGATTTTGTGAGTAAAAGTGGGTATAAATATCAGGACCTTGGGGTGGTAGGCACCTCCATGAAACCGATTTACTATGAACCGACTAAGCAAATAGGTGCCAGATCGGGTTTTGATTCCTATACACCCTATTATTTTTCAAAAGAGAATATCACCTTTTTTGATACCAAATCCCCTTATACATTCATCGATGCTACTTTTGGAGGAGGGCGGCGATCGATAACCTCTGTAAAACATGCCCGAAATATCACTCCCTATTGGAATGCAGGTTTTCAATTCAGAAGAATGAGCATCGAAAAGCAAGTAAGTTCAAGTGGGAGAAATGATCGGCAGGTAGTTTCAACATCGTACTATCTGCATTCACATTATATGTCGCCCAGTGAAAAGTATGTGGTGATGGGGGCAATCGCACGAAATAACCATGAGGTAAAAGAAAGTGGCGGGATTGACAGTACCACTTTTACGACCGTGGGTGAATACTTTGACGAAGATGCTCCGGTTTACCTGGAAAGCGCTGAGTCTGCAGACCTAAACCTGAATTTCTTTTTATATAATGAGTATAAATGGAAGCGGCAGCTTAATTTTTATTATTTAATTGAGCAGGTCAATAATAAATATCGTTTTGAAGATTTCGGTCTTTCTAATACATCAGAAGCAGCTTTTTTTGATAGAATATTAATAAATACTGACTCTACCACTGACCGGGCCAAGTTTACACAATCTGTCCATGAACCGGGAATAAAAGGTAGCCAGGGGAATTTTTATTATAATTTTCACCTTAAACTGAGAAAAGCAAAATATCTGCATACCTATCTGCCTTTTAATGATGAGAGATGGGAAACATATGGTGGTTTTAATATGCGGTTTGATTTTGATAGCTTAAAAGACCATTCCCTCAATGCGCAGGGAGAATACCTGGTAGGTGGAGGGTATTATTTACGGGGTGATTACACCAATAAATATTTCACTGCCACTTATCAGAAAACCAGGTATCAGCCAACTATTATCCAGGAGACCTATTTCGGAAATCATGACGAATGGTATAATAATTTTGATCCGATCAATTCTGATTATTTAATGGGTAAAATTGATGTGCATTTAAAATGGATTGATCTTATACCCAAGCTTACCCTTATTAACCTCAATCACAATGTATATTATAATGAGGAGGGAAACCCTGAACAGGCAGGGGGAAATGTGCAGTTGATCCATCCTTCACTCGAGTTTGGTTTCCACCTGCTTAACCGATCCATCCATTGGGAAAATGAAGTGATTTATACCTTAAAAAGTGGAGATGCTAAAGCCATGAATGCTATTCGTGTTCCGGATGTTTTTGTGAACTCGAGACTGTATTTCGGGAAAGAGGTGTTTAACAAAACCATAAATGTACAGGCAGGGCTACAGGCACATTATAAGAGTAATTATTTTGCTGAGGGATATGATCCGGCAATAAGGCAGTTTTATCTTCAAAATAATTTTGAGGTACCTGAGGCAATTGTCATCGACGCATTTCTGGATTTTAGAATAGATACATTTGCTGCTTTTTTGCGGTATGAGCACCTGAATCAACAAACCAATCACGGATATTTTACTTCCCCTGGTTATGTTGGGCAGAAAAAGAATTTAAGTCTGGGCATCACCTGGATGTTTTTTGATTAAAGGTAAAAGCTATGTTAGGATTAAAATTACCTACCGATCCCCGATGGATAGATCTTGCAGGAAAGACCATCGAAGATGTACTTGTGGATCATGCTTTTTGTGAGCAAAAAGCAGCGTCTTCCTGCATCTCGATGATTGTAAAGTACTCGGAATATGACAAAGTAGTTGAGGTGCTCTCTCCTGTAGTAGCTGAAGAGTGGGGGCATTTTGAGCGAGTGCTACGAGAGTTGAATAAACGAGAGTACAATTTAGGGAAACCCCGTAAAGATGAGTATGTCATCCAGCTCAATCAATGTAAACTAAAAGGTGGAAGCAAGGAGCAGCAGTTATTGGAAGACTGCATGGTCAATGCCCTGATCGAGGCAAGAAGCTGCGAGCGATTTAAAATGCTTTGGAAAAACCTGGAGGATGAAAACCTGAAAAAATTTTACTACGATCTGATGGTATCCGAAGCTAACCACTACGTCAATTTTGTCGATCTGGCAAAAGACTATAATCCCGAAGAAAAAGTAAACCAACGCCTGGAGGAATACCTTATAATGGAAGCCGAAATCATTAACAATCTAGAGGTAAGAGGGGATAGGGTGCATTAAAGGGTGCAAGGAAAAAGGAGCATGAGGTGTTGTAAATGGTAGTAGACCTTGACAATCACTGTATAAGGCATTGGTAATTTGGAATTGGGCATTCAAACAAATCCCTGTATGCGAGACAGATCCCGGAACTCACCCTCCCAAGCAATTCTCACATGTCCGGGAATGGCTGCTGTTTTGGTTTTTTAGTGGATGAATGGAGCGATTTTTATATTCAAATCGCCTTTGACTTTATACCATCACTGCTTGTTTGTATGCTTTGTGGGAAGTGATAGTATGAATAAATATCAGATAAGCCGCCAAATAAAAAAAATCATCCAAATATCAGTAATCCCCGGGCCTGGTTCCAGACCTGTCACGCATTAAAGCAAAGTTTGCCATTTTTTCTATTACATCGAATGCGGAAAAGATCCTGGAACACCATATTGATCAACAGAAAATGAAATGAAATCGTTATCTTTATGAAATAAAGTGAAATGATCAGTATGGATATTCAATCAATAAAAATCGACTTGATTCACTGGCTTACAGAGTTACAGGATCAAACAATATTAGAGAAAATACATGCTTTCAAAAAACAACAACAGGTAAAATTAAGTGATGCACACAAAGCCTTGTTGGATGAACGTATTGCATCCTATGAAAAGAATCCTGATAATGTGTTAGACTGGAATCGCGTAATGAAGGACATTGAGAAAGGTCTATGAGTTATAAGATCAGGTTATTACCGGAAGCCCATCTGGATATTAAGGATAGTATAGACTGGTACAATGAACAAAAAGCAGGTTTAGGTAAATTATTTTATCAAGCAGTGAAATCACGGCTTACTTATATCAGGGAGAATCCAATGCACTATCAAATCAGTTATCAAAATATAAGATGTGCCTTGATAAACAAGTTCCCTCATCAAGTACATTATCAAATTGAAGAAGCTAATAAAACTATAATAGTTTTTGCATTAACCCATACTAGCAGAAATCCTCTCGAATGGAAAAACAGAAAATAATACCACCCCCTACCTTGCATAGTATAAAAAATTAGTGCTAGGTATTGAATCAGTAATCCCCGGACCTGGTTCCGGGGTCTGTCACGCATGAAGACCATATTTGGAATGAATAATAATGTTCAGATGTATGCGAGCAACATTAATTACCAGATCTGTTGTTAAATAAATCCCTGTATGCGAGACAGATCCCGGAACACCCTCACAAAGGCAAACCGCACATGTCCGGGAATGGCTGCTTTTTAGGTTTTTTATGGATGAATGCCATGCGGGCAGTGATCGGATGAATAGTTTCAGATAAGCCGCCTAATAATTAAATCATCCAAATTTTCACCATTTCTAAAAGAAAAGCTACATTAATACACCCTCGCGTAGAGCTTGACGTCTTTAATGTGTTTTCTTCCGAAGGCGTAGGAAAGGGGCTTCCCGACATAAGAATTTTCCGGCTCACCAGTAAAAAATGAAACGGAGTTAGGAACCTTAAAACCCCAGGATCCTGACATCTTTAAATCTCCCGGAAGAATGTATGACACATGTCCGATTCCTGTCTCATCCAAAAATACCGCCACTACTGCTTTTTTGCTATTAGCTAATTTTTGCGCCTTATCTAAAGCTGCTTGCTCGTAGGCCATACCTATCATCGTCCAGCGATCACTTTTATCTACAAAGTCGTGAATCTCTGAAATGAGCATGTATCTTCCGTCTGGCTTTGAATAAAAATCGTTGATGTTGTAGATGGTTTTTAATGCTATCCCTACATACTTATTGCATGGACTTATACCGTGTACTTCTGAATGGTCACAAGACAAAAACTGTTGCAACTCTTGTTTCAGACCATTTTCCCAATTATTGTTTAATGATTGTGCAATGCTACTGGTTGTTAGAAAAGCTATAATTCCTCCTGCTACGCATAACCTAATTACTTCCTTCTTCATTTCTTCTACCTCAAATTTATAACCTCTAAAAATTAAGTTCCTACACAACAAATATAACCCGATATTGAATGAAAATGAGTTGATGAATATAGGATAAATTACATGGGTTTAAGATATGGGAAAGGTGTATAGTTTTTTTATCACCAATATTTTTGTAAACGTTTATTCAACTAAATTAATCTGACAAGATTGTTTAATAATCAGCTTTTAATCGGTGGGATTTTTAACAATGATTTAGGTATAAACACTTTTATGATAAATGAAGGGGGTGAATTTTTAAAGTGGATTCTAATGAATTGTACAATTCACCTCATGTCCTATCCATTTTAGGTTGATAACGTATTGCTATATGCCTTTACGTTTAAATAAAATATTTAACGAGTAGTTTCAACTACAATGTCGTTGAAAAGCGTAAGTAATTTTTAAATTTTGAATTATTTCTCTTAATTGCAATCAACTTTTTAACCAATGTTTCATTTTTATAAACAACCCTAATCATGTGTCACAGAACTATTTTTATTTTAATTTTTGTATGCTCAGCTTTTGCTGCCAATGCTCAAATTTCCAATGCTGATTACTTAGCGAATTATGCTGATGAAAATGTAACTGAAATTTCTATCGTGTCTAAGCAACAAAGTTTTTTTGATCATCCTAACATGGTCAATAAGAATTATTCAACAGAGTTTTTAAATAAAACTTTGACAACCGTAGATCGTCATCCTCTTGAAAAGACGGGAAGAATATTGACGTTTGTCGGTATTCCACTTACCATCATTGGCGCCATCATGGTATCCAGCGCTGATGAACTCTATTATAACTGCTACAACGGTGTTTGTGAAGGTGATCCTCAAGGTGGTGTAGGAGTAGTTTTGCTTGCAGCAGGAGTTGGTATGACCGGAACAGGCATCGTACTGTGGACAATTGGTAAGAAGAAGAGATAATTCTATTTAATTTATAAGGATTGCATTTAGGTGACGAGATTCTTTCAGTGTGAAGGATTCTCGGTGATGGTTATATTGGATTGGTTTAAACAAGATTGTAATTGAACTAGCGTACAATCCTTATAAGTTTGATTTTTTTCTAAATAGCTGCTGAATCGAGTTATGACATCTCTTCAAGCATTAGATTCAATTGCAAATCTAAATTCATTAGTTTAGCGGTTTAGTGAATGTCTTTTACATGAGCAGTATCCAATTTAAAATCATTCCCCATCGACTTGAATTTACCTTTCAGGCTGGAACTTCAAGGGGAATATTAAAACACAAAGACACCTGGTTTTTAAAAGTTTGGGAGAAAGGAAATCCCTCTATATTTGGAATAGGGGAGTGCAGTCCGCTACCAGGATTAAGCATCGATTATAAAGAAAATTATTTTTCTGTTCTAGAGAAGATCTGTCAAGAAAAATTTGAAGGAATGAATTCCATTCCATCCGGCTCTGAAGTTAAATCATTAGTCGCTTCTTTAGGTGTCGAATATCCATCCATTGCATTTGGAATGGAGATGGCTTTGTTTGATCTGTTGAATGGTGGAAAAAGAAAATTTATAGACAATGATTTCTTTGATCATCATCAGCCTATTTCCATTAATGGTTTGGTCTGGATGGGCGATCAGGATTTTATGCTACAGCAAGTTGATGAAAAATTGAAAACTGGGTTTAATTGTATCAAAATTAAAGTCGGCGCCATTCAATTTGATCAGGAGCTTGAAGTCATTCAACATATTCGCAAGAAATTTTCAAAGGATGAGATAACAATTCGGCTGGATGCAAATGGTGCTTTTTCAGAAAAAAATGTTTTTAAAATCCTGGATCAATATGCTGCTTTGGATATCCATTCTATTGAGCAACCTGTCAAACAAGGACAATGGGATTTGATGCAAAAAGTTTGCAGAGAGTCGCCTATCCCTGTAGCGTTAGATGAAGAGTTGATCGGCGTTGAAAATAAAGATGAATTATTGCAGGAAATCAAGCCGCAATTTATCATACTAAAACCAAGTCTTATGGGTGGAATGGATGCCTCAATGGATTGGGTAAAAAGAGCTGAAAAATTGAATGTCGGCTGGTGGATGACTTCACTTTTGGAATC
>JBNLGO010000054.1:0-21748 GCA_050306095.1 Cyclobacteriaceae bacterium | reverse complement strand
ATTGCACTTACATAAACATTTCCTTCTGCATCTACATCTGCATCATTTAAAAACTCAGCTCCTTCCACTTCAAAGGAATTGATTACTTCTCCCTTTTCAATATCAATTTCCACTACCTTGTCAATATCTGTTACAAAAAGCGAATTGTTGTAAATCGCCATCCCTTTTGGACCATTCAATCCGGAAACCCAATCGGTAGAAAGCACATTCCCTTCTTTATTAAGCTGAGCAATAAAACCAATTCCGTCCTTTTCATCCGGATTTCCACTGATACATGAGGCATAGATCACATCATTTTTCGCATCATAAATCACTGACTCAACAGTGGTAAGGATAGTATCTGTTTCCCATAATTTAACAAGTGAGATACCCGGTTCCTCCACGCTTACAGTATCAGCTGTCTCCGTATTTTCTGCTTTTTTACCTGAGTTACAAGCAAAGGCAAAAAATAGCCCTGTAATAATTAACAATAGATTTAGGCTTTTCATTTTGATTTAAGTTGGTTTTTTGCGCAAATTATGCTTTTAAATTGAACCTACAAAGACAGACCAACTTGACATTTTATTTAGAAATAAATTTAATTAATCATTGAAATTAGCAGCAATCGATATTGGGTCAAATGCCATTAGGATGCAAATCACCCATGTACTAGAGTACAAAGGAACCCGAACTTTTAAAAAAATAGAATATATCCGTTTTCCCCTACGTCTGGGTCATGATGTATTTAATCTTGGGAAAATTAGTGAAAAGAATGAGGAAAAGTTTATTCGTTTAATGACAGCCTTTAAAATGCTGATTGACCTCTATGAGGTGGATGACCATTATGCTTGTGCTACGTCTGCAATGAGGGAATCAAAAAACGGTGCTGAAATTGCTGAAAAAGTCTTACAAAAATGTGGCCTCACGATCAATGTAATTGATGGAGAGCTGGAAGCAGAATTGATCAATAAATCTCTCAACATGCTCATTGATGATCATTCTTATTTGCACATTGATGTTGGTGGTGGTAGCACAGAGTTCAACCTATTCGTCAATCAGCAAAAAATCATTTCCAAATCCTTTAAGCTTGGATCAGTGCGATTGATGGAGAAATTAGATAACCCTGATGTCTGGGAAAACATGAAAGCTTGGTTGAAAGCAAACATTAAAAAGGAATACGGTCCTGTGACGGCTATCGGCACGGGGGGTAATATCTCTAAAGCTTTTGAACTTGGAAAGAAAAAACCAGGTGGGAAGATTTCAAGCAAAAAAATCCGGGAAGTTCAGCAGCACATTGCCAATCATACCATGGAAGAACGATTAAATGTACTGATGTTAAATCCTGATAGAGCAGACGTAATTGTTCCAGCATTAGATATTTACGCACAGTCTATGGACTGGGCCAGGGCCACCTCAATGATTGTACCCGATGTGGGATTAAAAGATGGCCTGATGCATTATTTATTCGAAAGGGCTAAAAATTGATGCCTTGGCTTCGAATAATTTTTCGTATTCGATAGATATTTATTAATATTATAATCTCCTTGTTACTAGCTACTTATTAGTAAGAAGATTGGAATGCTACTTTACCATTGATTATGAATAGGTATTTATTCTTTTTAATCATTATTACTGTTTCAATAAATAGTTTCGGCCAGAAAAAAGAAATTTCAAAGCTGGCTATTGGCGATAAAGCCCCTGATTTTAACCTTCCTGGAATTGATGATAAAAATTACACTCTAGCCGATTTTAAAAAATACGAATACTTAGCCATTGTCTTCACCTGCAATCATTGTCCAACTGCCCAGGCATATGAAGATAAATTGATAAAACTTGTCAGTAACTACCGACCTAAAGGTGTAGGGTTTGTAGCCATATCACCGAACGCCCCTTCAGCCATAAGTCTTTCCGAACTTGGCTATTCAGACCTGGGAGACGACCTGGAAGACATGAAAATCAGGGCGAAAAATAAAAATTTCGATTTTCCATATCTGTATGATGGCGAAACGCAAGAAACTTCACTGAAATATGGGCCGCTCGCTACCCCACATGTTTTTGTATTTGATAAGGAAAGAAAACTACAGTATTCCGGAAGAATTGACAATACGGAAAACCCTTATATCGAGCCAAAAGAAACTACACTCATCAATGCATTAGATAATTTGCTGGCAGGTAAAAAAATAGATGAGCCATTTACTAAAACATTTGGGTGCTCTGTCAAATGGGCTTGGAAAGGAGATTGGGTGCAACAGCAATTAGAAGAATGGTCCAAAGAACCTGTTTTGTTGAACGAGATAAATCTTTCGGAAATTCAATCTTTAATGAAAAATGACGGTAAAAATTTGCGCATGATCAATGTTTGGACAACCTGGTGTGGTCCATGCATCATCGAATTCCCAGAGTTAGTCAATATCAACAGGATGTATCGGGGCAGGGATTTTGAATTTCTCTCCATCTCTGCAGATTATTTAAGCAAGAAAGATAAAGCGCTGGATATTCTTAAAAAGAAAGAAGCCTCTAATGACAATTATATATTTAGTGATGAAGACATTTACCAACTAATAGAGGCTGTGGATAGCGAATGGCAGGGATCTTTACCCTACACAGGTTTGATCGCTCCGGGGGGAGAAATCATCTACAGAATCGAAGGAGCAATAGAACCACAAGAGCTCAAAGAAAAGATCGTGGAATACCTTGGAAGATTTTATGCAAATGATAAATAGAAGGCAAGAATTTCGATGCTGAAATGTGAAGTTAACAAGTAAAAAGGATGTAAATCATATTGAAAACACCTGGATTTCATCATTTAAAACACCAAAAACAAAGAAATAATTGCATATATTAATCGGAATAAACCCGCTATTCAACCTTCATTATTCCAATTCAATCGATTGGGAAAAAACTTTTTTGCCGATTATACTTAGGAATTAATTAATTCACTATATTTTAGTATATATTACTAATTTTTAACATGAGAATATCATTATTTAAGAATATCGCAAGCATTCTATTTTTTGCCTTGCCAATTTTGTGTTTTTCGCAAGATCTAAAATTTGACCACTACTCTGTTGAACTAGGCTTGTCACAAGGAAATGTGTGGGACGTGAAGCAAGATAAGCTTGGGTTTATTTGGGTAGCTACAGAAGATGGTTTAAACATGTTTGATGGTTATACCTTCCATGTTTTTAAAAATGACAAGGATGATTCCACCAGCTTAACCAACAATAATGTTAATTCTATAGCAGAAGATCAGGAAGGATTTTTATGGGTCAGCACAAGGGAAGGTTTAAACAGATATGATCGTTCATTAAACCAATTTGAGCAGTATTTCCATAATCCTGACGACCCCAACTCTGTTGCCCATAATAGCATTAGTAATGTATATGTAGATTCAAAAAATAATGTATGGGCTTGTACTAATGGGGGGCTTAGTTTATACGATCGAAAAAACAATAACTTCAAGAATTATTACCATAGCAATGATAACCCTAATTCAATAGCAGGAAGTTTTACCCGGTGTATGGTAGAAGATCAAAACGGAACACTTTGGGTAGGAACCATGCAAGGCTTAAGCAAAATGAATGCTGATGGCTCAAGTTTTGAAAACTACAGACATAATCCAACGAATGAAAATTCTCTCAGTAGCAATCAAATTATGTCAATTTTTGCTGACAGTAATAACAATATTTGGTTAGGTACTTTTGATAATGGGCTAAATAAATTAGATCCCGTCAATAATGAAATCACCAGGTACTTAAACGATCCACTTGATCCTACTAAACTGGTAGGACCATATGTTTATAACATTAGCCAGGATCAAGACAAAGTAATTTGGGTTTCCAATGATGGTGGTTTATGCAAACTGGATTCAAGAACCGGGAATTTTATTCGATATCAGCAAGACCTAAATGACGAATATAGCCTTAACAGTAATACTATTACTGATGTGTTTTTTGACCTTAATGGAAGGATGTGGGTAGGTACCCGTTTCGGAGGTTTAAATGTATTTGATGAAGGTAAATATGTATTTAAACACTACAAACATAATAGCAATAACCCACGAAGCATAAGTGACAATAATGTACAAGGTCTTGATGAGGATGCCTATGGAAACATATGGATAGGAGTTGATGGAGGCGGATTAAATAAATTTGATCCCAAGACCAAAGAATTCACCCATTTCCGTCATGATCCTTTTGATGACAACAGTATAAAAAGCGATAAAATCCTATGTGTGGAGGTTGATCCTAAAGGTTATGTCTGGTCCGGTATGTGGGATGGCGGTGTTACCAGGTACGATCCGGAGACAGGTATATTCACCCGATATGCACATGATCCGGAAGACCCAAGGAGCTTGAGTGACAATAATATTTTTGATTTTTATGTAGACAAAGATGACGACCTTTGGATAGCTACCTGGGGAAATGGTTTTAGCAAGTACAATTACGAAACAGATGATTTTACCCAATATGTACATGATCCTAACGATAATACCACAATTGGCAAATCATCTATTGTAGTAATGACACAGGACTATACAGGCACATTCTGGATAGGAACTGAAGATGAAGGTTTATACAAATTTGATAAACGAAGTGAAACCTTTTCACAAATCAAGTCAGGTGAAAATGAAGGCGACCTTTCTGCTAATGGAATTTATTCAATTTTTGAAGACTCTAAGAAAAGACTTTGGATCGGGACAAGTGGCGCTGGTTTAAACCTATATGACAGAGAATCAAAAACCTTTAAAGTGTTTAAAAAATCCGATGGTCTTCCTAACGAAGCGATCGTAGGTATACTTGAAGATGATAACAACAACTTATGGCTAAGCACTAACAAAGGTATTTCCAAATTTGATCCAGATAGCATCCGTTTTAAGAACTATACAGAAAGTGATGGGCTTCAGGGAGACCAGTTTAACAGATGGTCGTTTTTAAAAAGCTCTACAGGTGAACTTTATTTTGGAGGAATAAATGGGTTAAACGTTTTCCGTGCAGAAGATATCAAAGACAATACTTATGAGCCACCAGTTTACATCACAGACTTTAAACTGTTTAATAAGTCAGTCACTATTGGTGAAAAAGAATTACTTCAGAAAAACATCATCGTAACTGACGAGATCACTTTGAATTACGATGAGAACTTTATTTCCTTTGATTTTACAGCCTTGAACTACCGACAAACTGAAAAAAACCAATATCAGTATATGATGGAAGGTCTCAATGAAGGATGGGTTGACATTGGCACAGAAAGAAAAGCTGCCTTTACCAATCTGGATCCTGGAGAATATATCTTTCGGGTAAAAGCTTCTAATAATAATGGCGTTTGGAATGAAGAAGGGGCCATGGTAAGTATCACCATCATACCTCCATTTTGGAAGACTAAGTGGTTTATTTCACTGGTCATCATAATAATGGTTTCAAGTATAGTCGGATACATCAGAAAACAAAAAATAACCGCTAGAGAGCAAAAATTAGAGCTTGAACGCATTATCGAAGAACAAACCAGTGAGGTGAAAAAACAAAATGAAGAGATCCTTAAAAAGAATGAGCTGGAGCAAGTTCGTAATTGGATTACCAAAGGGCTGGCATATTTTGGAGAGATAATCAGTAAACATAAAGGCAGCCTTAATGAGCTTTCAGATAATGTTTTAAAGGAATTAGTGAAATATGTAGATGCCAAGCAAGGAGCCATTGCCCTGGCAGAAAAAGAAGATCAAACTGACGAACATCTTAAAATAGTAGCCACCTACGGAATAAGCGCTAAAAAATTGTCGAGAGATAGAATAGAAGTGGGGGAAGGAATGATAGGTGCCACTTATCTTGACAAAGAAGTCAAGGTAATTGATAACTTCCCTGATGACTACATCAAAATCGAATCCGGGCTGGGCAGCACTAAGCCAAAAGTGATTTTACTTCTTCCTTTAAAGACTGATGACGGAGAAATATTAGGAGTGGCGGAATTAGCATTTTTAGATGAGATAGATAAAACCACCATGGAATTCTTAGAACAAGTTTCTTCCGTGATTGCCCTTAATGTACATGCTGCTAAATTGAACAATCAAACGGTATTGCTGTTGCAACAATCAAAAGAACAGGCTGAAGAACTGATGGCTCAGGAAGAGGAAATGCGACAAAACATGGAGGAATTAGAAGCCACCCAGGAAGAATTAAAAAGACGAGAGCAAGAGTTTATCGATCAAATAAAAGATCTAAAAGCAGAAATTAAAACATTAAAGTCTGGCAAGAAATAGCTTGTTTTCCAGGAGAAGAAGTAATTAATAGCTTTGACACAATTCATAAAGCTGCCGTACTTCTTCTTCATTTTGACTGAATTTACATGTCACTTCCTTTTTACTCTGGAAATATTTCCCGGTTATCCCAGCTACATCATTAGATGTGGCAATATACACTGGAGTTTCAGCAGCTTGGTCGGGAGTTTCATGTCCACCAAATCCCAAGTCATTACTCAACTGAGAATTAGCATCACCAGGATGACAGGAATTGACGGAAATGCCTTTACTTTTGAGTGACATCGCGTAATAAGTGCTCAACATTCTATTGGCTTGTTTTGACTGCATATAGGCGGTATTATTATCGTACTTTCTTAAGTTGAATTCCGGATCAGATAAATCTAAATGACCAGCCCAATAACTAGCCACGTTAACAATTCGTGGGTTTTCAGCCTTTTCAAGATGGGGTAAAAAATTTTCAATCATCCAGTGATAGCCAAGCACATTCACCGCCCATTGCATTTCTATCCCACTATCTGTCAAAGATTTGTTAACCGGTGTTATTGCTGCATTATTGATCATTACAGCAATTGGTTCGTTCACCTCAGAAGCAAACCGGACAATATCTTTTTTCTCCCCTAAATCACCGAGTAAAAATTTTAAATCGCCGGGTACTTTGAGCATTTTTAGTTCAGCAATAAGAAGTTTTGCTTTACTGGAATTTCTCGCCGTAAAAATTATGTTATACCCTAATTCAGCCATTTTTTTTGTAATGGCCATTCCAATAGTACCAGTGGCTCCCGTGATTAATGCAGTCTTATTCATAAAATTAATTTACCGATTTATGGGTAATATTTTCAATTTATTAAATGCAATACATAAATTTCTTTAGACGGTTCAGATTTCAACAAGAATTGAATTAAAACAAATAGAACGATTATTTACCTGTACATTTCAGAAATATTAATTCAGATTAAAGATGGGGGTCATGCTTACGCAGAGACTAACCTAAATAACTATATTGTAGAACCCTGGAATGCATTATCGTCTATCGCCATTCTTCTGCCAGCTATTTATTACGCTTTCAAAACAAGAGGAAAGATTAAAGACTTTCAATTCATTTGGTTTTGTATCCCTCTGCTTTTGATAAATGGAATCGGGAGTACACTTTTTCATGCTTTTCGATCATCCGGTTTTTTCTTGTTGATGGATGCATTACCTGCTGCAATACTTACAGTAGCTGTGAGTGTATATTTTTGGTATAAAATATTAAAAAATGTTATTATGGTTGTGGCAATCATCATCTCAGCCATCATCTTCCGAATAGTAGGATTTAATTTTTTAACCCTTTCAGCATCTACAAATCTATCCTATCTCATTACCGGGGTAGTTTTATTTATTCCTACCTTAATTTACCTTAGACGTTCTCACTATTTTTGTTATAAATATTTAATCGCATCCATCGTGTTGTTGATTTCAGCACTGATTTTTAGGATAATAGATAAAGAAGGCGTTATCCCTTTAAAAATGGGCACACACTTTCTATGGCACATTTTTAGCGGAATTGGTGGATTTTGCCTCGCCAAATATCTGTTTGAAATCAGACGTAGAGAATTGAATCTGGAAAAAGAATCCTAGGTCTTTTGTTTTTTCTTTTTTGCCGCAGGAAATAAAATATTATTTAATATCAACCGATAACCAGGAGAATTAGGGTGCAGATTCAAATCAGTTGGCTCCTCCCCCACTATATGCTGATAATCTTCGGGATCATGACCACCATAATAGGTCCAAAATCCTTTCCCAAAAATACCATGGATGTATCGTGCTTCGTCGATCGATTTAGTCTCTCCCATTATAACTACATCGGGTTTTACTAATTTCTTTTTATAAGCCGTTGTCTGGCCCATGAATCCTTTGACAATTTTCTCATGATTTTGAGTGAGCATGGTAGGAATTGGGTCCCATTTTGCAGAAAATTCAAACAAGGTAAAATAGTCATTGTTTTGAGACAACCCTCTTGATTCAGGAACATTATCGATATTGCTGTATTCATATTCATAAGGATCCATTTTCAATACAAAATCCTGAAAGGCAAAGGTATTGGTGTAATCTAACTTTCGTTGAGCATTTGGGTCCGGAGGATCACCGTCATATACAGCTGCACAAATATCTACGCCTGAAGCGGCAGTAGCAATATCATAGGTATCGGTAGCAGAGCACATGGCAAATAAAAACCCTCCACCAACTACAAATTCCCTGATTTTATTTACTACTGCTAATTTTAGCTGGCTGACTTTCTGAAACCCATGTTTCTGGGCTGATTCATAAAACTCCCTCTTCTGCTGAATGTACCAGGGGAAATTGCGATATGAACGCTCGAATTTTCCAAACTGACCGGTGAAATCTTCATGATGTAAGTGGAGCCAATCATATTCTGGTAGCTCATCGTACATCAACTCATCATCAAATATCACCTCATAAGGAATCTCGGCGTAGGTAAGAACCAGCGTTACGGCATCATCCCAGGGCTGTTTACTTTTGGGTGAATAGACCGCTATTTTAGGCGCTTTTTCTAATTTCATCACATCAGTATTTGAGGATGGACTGGCGATTTCTGCTATTATTTGATTAGACTGTGCATCCGATATTACCTGGTAACTTATACCTCGGATGATTAATTCATTTTCAAACACCTGCTGATAGTCCATCATAAAACTACCACCCCTATAATTTAGCAGCCAATCTACCTCCACGTCCTTCTGCAACACCCAGTAGGCGATCCCATATGCCTTTAAATGATTTGACTGGCTTTGATCCATTGGAATTAAAATCCTGGATGCAAAACTATTGACAGATAGTAAAACAGCACACAATATGATTGACCATACCTTCATCTCAAAAATCCTTTTATGACCGATAGTGTATAAATAACGAAATTAACATAATATAAGTAAACGATTGGCAGGAAAGATTATATATTTACTCAACCTATGAATGTAAGAGAAAATATACGTGAAGGGGTAAAATCCATCAAAGCAAATACTCTAAGGACCATCCTTACAGCTACTATCATTGCTGTGGGTATCATGGCATTAATCGCTATTCTTACCGCCATCGAAAGCATGATGTCTTCAATCGACACCAGCTTCTCAAGTTTAGGAGCTAATACCTTCGACATACGTACAAAGCGATCTAACAGGGGGACATTTGGTGGTGTACAGGAAAAATCTTTTGACATACTGAAATACAAAGATGTATCTATGTTCAAAGAAAAATTTGATGATGGTTCGGTGACCTTGCACGCACAGCTTTCAGGAAGTGCAGAGGTGAAGCGATTTTCGAAAAAGACCAATCCTAATATCAATGTAACAGGTGTGGATGAGGAATTTATGATCATTAGGGATTACAATATTGAGAAAGGAAGGAATTTTACAGAAAAGGATATTCAATATAATGCCGAGCGCGTCATTATCGGTCCGGAGTTAGTAAAAAGCCTATTTGAAGAAAATGAGGATCCAATCGATCAACATATATCGCTTTACGGAAAAAAATTCAGGGTCATAGGTGTTTTAGAATCAAAAGGAGGCTTAGGTGGACAAACCTGGGCTGACAGAACGGTATTTATGCCACTAGGTTCAGCGATGAGGTTGGCGAGATTTGATTTAAGTTATACGATTACTGCCACTATAAAAGACCCTACCAATACAGAAAAAATTATTGGTAATGCCACTGGATTAATGAGAAGAATCAGAAAGGACAAACCTGGTGAAGAAGATTCATTTGAAATTGATCGAAACAAAACGGTAGAAGAGGAATTAAAAAGTGTTACCGGCACATTTAATATTGGTGGAATTGTCATAAGCATGGTCATCCTATTAGGAGCGTGTATTGGGCTGATGAACATAATGCTGGTCTCAGTTACGGAAAGAACCAGGGAGATAGGTGTAAGAAAGGCACTGGGAGCATCTCCTCAAAAAATAAGAGAGCAGTTCTTAATTGAAGCATTGGTTATCTGTTTACTTGGTGGATTATCGGGAATATTATTAGGTTTGATTGCAGGAAATATTGTAGCTCTAATATTACCTCAAGGCAAATTCGTGTTCCCTTTCTTTTGGATCACGGTAGGCCTGATAGTATGTATAGTTGTAGGGATTATAGCCGGTATTTATCCAGCAATTAAAGCATCCAAGCTAGACCCAATAGAATCCCTAAGATACGAATAGCTTATTTTTTAGAAGAAGTAGGAGGTGTTAAATTGATATCCTTTGCTACAGACCTTAAATGCAAATCCCGCTGTGGGAATGGGATTTCAATTCCTGCCTTGGCTAATTCATTATTGATTCTGACATTAATATCACTTTCCAATTGCCATCTATTTTCAAAATCATTCGTCCAAAACAGCAACCTGAAATCAAGTGAGCTATCACCAAAACCAATAAAAAGTGCTTTAGGGGGAGGTTCATCCATTATTTTCTCGTGATTTGTCATGGCCTTTTGCAAGATCTTTAACACCTTATCAGGATTTGTTCCATACGCCACACCAATCCTTAAATCCAATCTCCGGTGTTTATCTGAAAGTGTCCAGTTAATCAACTCATTTGAAATTAGATTGCCATTTGGCACGATCACCTCCGCCCCATCTAACGTTCTGACGGAGCTTGATCTGATTCCAATTTCTTTTACTGTACCAAAAAGATCTCCCATTTGAATGATATCACCAATTTTAATAGGCCGCTCAAAAGCTAAAATCAACCCAGAAATAAAATTATTGATAATGTTTTGCAGGCCAAACCCGATACCCACTCCCAGGCCACCTATTATAATAGCGAGTTTATCAAGCTTAATTCCTGCGGCCATAATAGCAATAATAAAGCCTATCACCAATACCGAATACCTGGTCAGCATAGAAATGGTGTCGCCCATTCCCCTTGGCAATGAAAACCGGTTTAAAATATCATTTTCTAATAGCTCTCGAATAAAATTACTCAGCTTAAACGTAGCCCATATCACAAATACAAGTACGATTAAATTAGCCGGAACAAGCTCCACACTTCCTAATGTAAAACTGTAACTAAATATATTTTCTATTATACCATAGACAAATGCATCAATTCTAAACAGCTCTAATACAAGGTTTAACCAAATCAGGAAAAATGTAATAAACAACACATTATGAATCTGCTTAGTAAGCCTTTCTCGTTTTTTTATAAAAACTTTTGAGCCTTTATCGACATACCCATAGCTAAAGAGATTAATAATCTGTGTAGTAATTAAAAAACAAATGGAATAGACAAATGCCGAATATAGACTGGTGAGAGATGAAAAGAACAAGGTTTCACTTAGAAATATACTACCAATAACATTTGCAATAATCGCAACACAAAAAAGTGGAATAAACAACCAAACCATCACCAAGATCAGTCCCTTATAAGGAAATTCACTGGAGTCCACCTCTTTTCGGATTTTTTTATACAAATACACCAAGATAAATACCAGTGTTACCCCTATTACTAAATTAATAAACCTGCTCAGTGAGTGTGTATATAAAAGTATTTCTGAGGAAGTTTGTATAAAAAACAGGAACAATACGTATAGAATATATTTATAATAAATCGAGTTGGTTCGCTCTTTCAAAATCAGTAAAATAGGTATCACCATGATCAATATGGCTAGCTCTGTGATTTCAATAGGCAATTCCTCGATATAGAAAAAAATGAGTGTGGACAACAAAACTGAAATTGAAAACGGTCTCTTAAAAACCTTGAGCTTATTGAAGGAATCCTCGCTAAGATTAAGCTTTTTGTTCTCTTTGATTGAGGGTAATACCTTTAAATAGTATTTTCTCAAGTAGAAAAACAGAAAGGAAAAAATCAGTAAAATTACGGGATACTTAGTAAAAATATCGATACTGTTTTTTACATAAGAATGCATTACAATTAGTAAGGCCTTGATATCACTTCCCAAGTCAGAAATCAAATCTTGAATATTGAGCCTTATTTCCCATATTGGTTTTCCGTCTATTCTTATGATACTTCTATATTCTTCCAGTCGTATATCTAGATCATTGATAGCACTTTCGACTTCAGAAATCAAAATATTCTGTCTGTTTTGAGCATCAAGAATATGATTATAATTCTTTAATAATTCCTTTTTTGCCTGCTTTACCTTCAGTAATAATTCCTGAATATTGTTAAGAACACTACTTAATTCAGTTGTCTGTTCACTATTTAAATAATCAATGGTCTTTTCCCATTTGATCTCTTCTACATTTAAATTTTTTAAATCCTCGCTAAACTCCTCAACAGTTTCATTGATAAGCTTTAGTTGACTTTCAGCCTCAATTTTTAATAATTTTAACTCACTGAGTTTGATCTCAAATCCCCGTAATGAGTATTTATCTTCCTCAAGATTAGCATATTTCGACAAATAGGAAGAGATGGAATCCTGATTGGCAGATGATTCCATCAATAAATTTACAATGGTTCGGACATCCTGATCTGCATTTGTTTTTTCCAGGAAATTATAGGTAGAACGACTCTCAATGTTGATCCTTGATATTTCTGTGAGCGCTGGAATGGAATCAACCTTAGTTTTCTCTTTCTGCGCATACAGAGGTAGGCAAGCCCAAATTACAATAGCGAATAAAAAACAACTTTTTTTCATCAAAACTGAAAAATTATTTTCCTTATTAAGATATAAAAAACAATTTTGTGACTCTAATGTTAGTACCTAAAATACTCAAACAAGTCAAATCCCAAAATAACACAAAATGAAACAACTATCACTAACAACCATGGTGATTGTCCTGATGCTCTTCTCATTAAATTCCTACGGACAGGATGCAGAAGAAACGCCCGCAGATACTACCAAACCATGGAATATAAATGGTCTAATTTCAATAAATTTTTCTCAAAGCTCCTTTAGTAGCTGGGCTGCTGGTGGTGAAAACAACATAGGCTTATCCATCTTTTACAAACCAAATTTCAATTACAATCAAGGGAAAATTTCATGGGAAAACAATATGGATTTCCGCTATGGAAAAAATAAAATAGGAGGTGATTCCTGGAGAAAAAGCGATGACCTACTTGAACTAAATTCCAAATTGGGCATCAATGCCACCAATCACTGGTACTATACCGTTATAGCAAATTTCAAAACACAATTTGATAAAGGATTTGATAACCCGGAAGCCACAAATTACTTTTCAAAGTTTATGGCCCCTGGGTATCTTTCGTTTGCAATGGGTATGGATTATAAACCTAATGACAAGTTTAGCTTATTCATATCACCCCTAACTTCCAGAACAACTTTTGTCTTAGATGATTCGCTGTCAAACAGGGGTGAATACGGAGTGACACCTGGAGAAAAATCCTTTTCGCAATATGGCCCAAGCATAGTACTAACCTATAAAAATGAAGTGGCTGAAAATGTGTTGATAGATACAAAAATCACTTCGCTCTATGAATATGCCAGCGATGCAAAATTTGTTCTTACCTGGGATTTTATTCTAGGATTGAAGGTGAACAAATTCCTTACAACCACTCTTACCACTGGAATGATTTATGATGAAAATATCCTATTTGATGTAACGGATGACGGAGGTAATGTGATAGACAAGGAAAAAAGACTACAGTTTAAGGAGGTACTAGCTATAGGAATCACGTTTTCTTATTAGTCCTTCAAAACACAGTTATCAGTTACTGGTGGTTAAAAACAATCTATCACCAGTAACTGATAACATTTATGATGAACAGCTATTACTTCTGTAAATTTTGCTGCCATTTCCAGGCAGAACGCATCATTACATCTATTCCAAGTTCTGCTTTCCATCCTAATTCCGTATTGGCTATTTCAGTGTCTGCCCAAATCTGCTCTATATCTCCTGCTCGCCGATCAACTATTTTATAATTCAATTTCTGACCTGTAACTTCCTCAAATGAATTGATCAATTGTAAAACGGAAAACCCATTTCCGGTGCCAATATTAAAAAATTCGTAGTTGGATTTTTGCTTGTTTTCAATCATTCGTTTTAGTGCAATCACGTGGGCTTTGGCGAGATCAACTACATGAATAAAGTCCCTGATGCATGATCCATCTGGTGTGTTATAATCGTTACCAAATACGCTCAATTGCTCTCTTATTCCTGCTGCTGTTTGGGTAATAAACGGAACCAGGTTAGCTGGTACTCCTTTAGGCAATTCGCCAATTTCTGCAGATTCATGTGCACCAACGGGATTGAAGTAGCGTAGAGCAATGGCAGCAATATTTTTGTTGATATGACAAGTATCCTTAATAATCTCTTCACTGATTTGCTTGGTATTTCCGTAGGGAGATTCTGCTGGTTTTACGGGTGCATTTTCGGTAACAGGAAGCTCGTCAGGCTGACCATAAACCGTACAGGAAGAAGAAAAAACAATATTAGAAGCTTTGCCTTCATTCATGGCATCGAGCAGATTTATGAGCGATTGTAAATTGTTTTTATAATATAACAAAGGTTTCTCTACGGACTCCCCTACTGCTTTTGAAGCCGCAAAATGGATGATGGAATCTATATTCGGATATTTCTCAAATAGATTTTTCGTTTTCTCGGCATCACAAAGATTAAACTCTTCAAATGCTGGCCTGACACCTGCTATTTTTTCAATTCGGTCAAGTACTGACTTTTCTGAATTGGAAAGGTCATCAACAATCACTACATCAAAACCTGATGCGATTAGTTCGACTACTGTATGTGACCCAATATATCCTGTTCCTCCGGTAACTAAAATCTGGTTTTTCATTTTTGAAATTTTAACTTTTTTGGCACTAAAAACTGACCATTCTTTTAAATCGTGAAATTGAACAATAATTTAAAAATCTAAAACCTTATTCGTAAAAAGAAATGACTATTGGGTTCTCAATTTTGAAAACAATTTGAATAAAAGGAAGGTGCCAATAAACCCTACTCCTGTCAGAACCATACCTGGAATTGGCTTGAGATATACAAAACTTCCTATGCCAAAAAGAAAGGAATAGATGGATGCAATTCCTATAAAAACACATAAGATTTGAATGGGCATTTCCCACGCTTTCCCTTTATTCTCCTCATCAATAAAATCACCATCGGTTTCTGCCGCTTCAATTATTTTTTTCCAGCCAGGTCCACCCGGTCGAGTAAGGCGATAGAATGATCTTAACTTTTCAGATGATTCTGCAGGTGTGACAAAGGTGGCAACCAACCACCCTACGGTAGTCACCAAAACAGCGATCAACAATTTGGTGCTAAAAGGATCTAATAATTCATTTGAAACAGAAGCATCACTTACCACAAAAACAAGTACAATTGCATTGATACTGGCAATAAACATTGCTGAAATTTCTGACCAGGCGTTAATTCGCCACCAAAACCATCGCAACAAATATATTGATCCCGAACCAGCCCCGGAAAGGATCAAGACATTAAAGGCCTGAGTGGCATTATTGAGAAAAGTTAGGGATACTACTCCAGCAAGGATCATTAAAACCACGGTACTTATTCGTCCCACCGACACCAATTCCTTTTGTGACGCATCCGGCTTTACAAACCGTTGGTAAAAATCATTGACCACATAGGAAGAACCCCAATTTAGATGCGTGCCAATAGTTGACATATATGCCGCGATTATAGATGCTACTACTAAACCCAGCCAGCCATTTCCGATAAAAGTTAGCATTGCAGGATAAGCAATATCATCTTTAAGATATTCATCCGCCACTCCGGGGAACCTCGATTTTATGTCGCTCAATTCAGGAAATATCACCATAGAAGCCAAGGCAACAATAATCCAGGGCCAGGGCCGTAATGCATAATGCGCAAAATTAAATAGCAAAGTTGCTCCGATGGCATTTTTCTCATCTTTCGCCGATAGCATTCTTTGAGCAATATACCCTCCTCCACCTGGCTCCGCTCCTGGATACCAAACTGCCCACCATTGTACGGCAATTGGGATGATTAACAGTGGAAAATAGACTGATGGATCAGAAAAATCAGGAACAAAACTCAATTTATCAATGACATTCGGATGAGTCAATAAATTTTTCAGGCTTCCTACTTCCGGTCGATTTACTGCTACTACTGCTGCCAGCACAGCTCCAAACATTGCTACAGAATATTGATAAAAATCTGCCCATATCACGCCTTTCAATCCCCCAATAGCTGCATACAAAACAACAAATGATGAAGCTGAAACAACTACAATCCATGGCTCCAGTCCTAACATTACACCGCCAATCTTGATAGCAGCCAGGGTAACAGACCCCATGATTAACACATTAAAAAACACACCCAGGTACAAGGAACGAAAACCACGAAGAAATGAAGCCGCTTTACCTCCGTATCTAATTTCGTAAAACTCCAGGTCGGTCATTACTTCAGATCGTCGCCAAAGTTTGGCATAAATAAATACGGTCACCATTCCTGTGATCAGAAATGCCCACCATGCCCAGTTCTTGGCCACTCCATTTTCTCGAACCATGCCAGTAACAAGGTTAGGCGTATCTGCCGAAAAAGTACAGGCAACCATTGAAATACCCAGCAACCACCAGGGCATACTTCTCCCTGATAAGAAAAACTCTGTGGCGCTCTTTCCTGCTGTTTTTGATGCGTAAAACCCTATACCCAACAAGACGATAAAAAATACCCCAATTATTGCCAGGTCAATTGTTGTCAATACCATTTTTTCCCTTTTAAATCGTTCTATAAAAAAAGTAAGTTATTAATATTTCCGAAAAATAATATGCGTTTGAAACAAACAACCATCATTGGAGGAGAACATCGATAAAACGGTAAACTATAATCTAAAATAATGTTTCTTGAATATTTGTGTAAATATGTTGACTTTTGCAGATTGGGAATTAAATAAAACCACCACCAGATTGAAATTTATACTCTTAATTTTCCTTCTTTTTCCAGCGCTGACATTTGCTGAAGAATTTGTCGTAACTGGTGAGTATCAGGGAAAAAACATATATATACAAAATCCACTTTCGAGTGACAACATTAATTTCTGCACTGAATATGTCTATTTGAATGAAGAAGTGGTGGTAAATTTTCCTAAAACTTCGGCTTTTGAGATTAAATTAGACCATCTTAACATTGGAGATCCATTGGTCATTAAGGTAGTTCATAAGGCAGGTTGCACACCAAAAATCATTAATCCGCAAGTAATCAGAAGTAAAAGTAAGTTTCGCTTTCTTTCTACAAATGCAGATGAGAATGAAATAAACTGGATGACCACCGGAGAATATCAGAATGGAATTTTTTATGTAGAAAAATATGTGGGCAATCAATGGGTAGAAGACAGGACGGTATATGGAAAGGGGAACATGAATGCAAATCAATACGTCACTTCTCCTTCTTACTACGCTGGTGAAAACAAATTAAGAATAAAATACACCACCGAAAACGGAAACGTTTTTTATTCCAGGGTTTTTCAACATTATAGTGAACAAGATCCAATTTCTTTCCATCCGATACGAGTCTCAGATAAAATCTACCTTTCTCGTAAAACAGCTTATCAGGTAATGGATCCTTCCGGAAATCTTATCGCAAAAGGAAATTCAGAAGTAATTGACTGCACAAAACTCAAAACAGGTTTGTACTACCTAAACATCGAAAACCGCCAGGAGAAGTTTTTTAAGAAGTAGCATGCAGGTTAAAAGTTGGTTTGATTTCTATTGCTAATGTAATAATATCTCCTTTTCTACTTCTTCAACTTCCGCGATTCCTTTTTCATTGATTGATGTAAGCCTCACACGTTTAAGTTCGTTGATCAGCACGGGATCATATTTGGCTGCTACACGGATATAGTTTTCTGTAAAGCCATGCATCTGCCCATCTTCAATGTCATTTTCGAATAGCACAGTATATTCTTTACCAAGATTTTGCTCATAAAAGTACCTTTTCTTTTTCTCCGATAGGTTTCTCAGCATTTTAGATCTTCTATCCCGATCTTTCTTTGGTACAACACCACCCATTTCAAAAGCTGGTGTATTAGGTCGCTCACTATAGGTAAATACATGCAGGTAGGACACATCCAACTCATTCAAAAAATTATAGGTATCCAGGAAGTCTTCTTCTGTTTCTCCTGGAAATCCTACAATTACATCTACCCCTATGCAGCAATGTGGCATGAGCGACTTAATTTTCTCTACCCTTTCCGTATAAACATTTCGCAGATACCTCCTTTTCATCAATTTGAGAAGCTTATCGGAACCCGATTGCAGTGGTATATGAAAATGGGGTACGAATGCCTTAGAAGTAGAAGTAAACTCAATAATCTCATTCGTCAGAAGGTTTGGCTCTATTGATGAAATACGAATCCGTTCAATTCCATCTACTTTATCCAGCTCTTTTACCAAGTCAATAAATCGGTCTTCCCTATGGCCATTTCTGATCCCAAAATCTCCTGTATTCACTCCTGTTAATACGATCTCCTTCACACCATTTTCGGCAATGTCTTTTGCATTGTGAAGGACATTTTCAATGGTATCGCTTCTACTTTCCCCACGTGCTAAAGGTATAGTGCAGAAGGTGCAGGAATAATCGCAGCCATCCTGCACTTTTAAAAAGGTACGGGTGCGGTCATTGATAGAATAGGCATTATTAAATTGGACAGCTTCCTTTATTTCGCTGGCAATAACTTGGGGCGTTTCTTTCTTTTTGAATCCATCTAATATATCCAGTAAACGAAATTTTTCAGCTGCCCCTAGTACAGCATCCACTCCTGGTATTTCAGAAATTTCTGTTGGCTTTAACTGAGCGTAACACCCGATGATGACAATGTATGGATTTTCAGAAATGCTTAATGCTTCCCGCACTATTTTGCGGCATTTTTTATCCGCATTGTCTGTTACAGAACATGTATTAATTACGAAAATATCCGGTGTATCAAAAAATTCCACTTTTTGATATCCCCTCTTCTCAAACATTCTGGAAATGGTGGATGTCTCTGAAAAGTTCAGCTTACATCCTAATGTGTAAAAAGCTACCCGACGCATAGCCTGCAAAAATAGTCAATTTTAAGGAATATATTGCGCTACACCTTGACGAGATTAATTAATACACCCATGAGAAGATTAGATCAGGTCACTGGCCGGGCAGCTTTTATTTCTTCTTTGTTAATAATTTTAAATATGTCATTTGGATTTTCACACAGGATCGCCTTATCATGGTACACTACGATAGGCGCTTTTATTAACTCGGGATTTTTCGAAAGGATCTCCAACCAATCATTTTCATTAAAATCGTGCCTTGCGATAAGTTGCTGATATTTTGGATCAGCTTTGTTGAGTAATTGTTTTGCCTTCATTCCCAAAAGTGTCAACAATTCGCCCCACATTATTTTTGTGAGTTTATAGTGGTCAAAATCTATCTCCCTGACATAATGAGTGATGCTGTAAGCCAGGGCTTTTGTTTTTCGGTGTGAACTGGATTTATTATCATAATAAATCTCCAACTCTTTTAGGTGACCTCTCATGGAAATAGCATTTTATTGTTCTGCCTAGCTCCACTACCCTTTTCACTTTTAAAACAATAAAATACTAAAAATCAGTTCCTTAAAAGCAGGTTAATTTAGGGCAACCTGGAAATACTGGCTTCCCCCAGGTTAAACTCCTTCACTTTGGGTTCTCCTGAATATTGAATACTTCCTTCGCCAATTACCTTGATATTTAAGGTCTCTGCGGCGTGAACTTCCATTTCACTTTCACCAAATGAGGTAATCTTTAACTGCTCACTTTTAAGGTTGCTGGTAAATATTTCATTTTCACCATAGGTGGTTATTTTCATTTCTTCCACATGACCACCCAAAACATAAATTTCATTTTCACCAAATGCTTTTAACCGATATGAAAAGGCCTTAATCCCTGAGAGTTTTACTTCAGACTCACCATATATTTTCATTAAAAATTGGTCAGTTACTACGTCATCTTTACTGAATAATTTTCCATCTCCCCTAAAATCGATGGTGTTAAGCTGCTTATAATAGATTTTGCCATAAACACGAATGCCTTCATAAGGTGTATTCTCAAGCGTGTACTTACCATTTGCAGGAGAATCATCATCGTCGTCAAAACTGAAATTTTTATATCCAAAATAAATCCTCAACCCTATTCCATCATCTTCAATGGTCAAATCCTTAATTAGTGGACTATCAGAAACAAGATGAATCTTTTCCACATCACTTTTGATCAATTCGATATTGATCCCCGGACCAATCATTAATTCTTTAAATGTTTCTACATTTCTTTCAATTGATTGTGAGTATGCGGTTACGGTCAGCAGGACTGCCAGAGTTGTAATGATTGCCTTCATATCAGGAGTTTTATTTTAACAGATGCAGGTATAGGAAAGATAGTTGCATGTATTTTAACAAATATTAATTTGTAATGTTTAATGCTGTTTTAAGATATACTAAAGCATCTATTCTTATAAAAAAAAAAGATAAAGTCCCGTGTTATAGTTATTTATACATTGAAGAAAATAATTATCAAACTCATAAACAAATGATCAAAAATTGGGGTTTTGTGATAATTATATTGGATAAAATTTCATTTTACACCTTATTTCCTAGCAAAACTTACAACCAAATTCCTTTTACGCCACTTTTAGTCATAGAAGCTAAATGAAATAATGATTGTTATGAATAGTATTTTTTTTTAGTTTCGATATACACCTAATTTAAAACACATATTATGAGAACAACTATCTTAATGGCATTTTTGATCGTTTCATTTTGTTTTTCGTGTGGTTCGAAATCCGGAAGCGATCAATCAGAAAGCTCTACCAACGAAGTAGATGAAAAGCAAGTCCTTCAGGAAATTACGGATGACTTAGACAGTGTAAAAACTGAAGTAACAACTGAAACAGAAAAAACTTTGACGGAAGTCGATTCACTCTTAAACAGCATATAACTATGAAAACTATACATTGTATTATCTTTATTCTGGCATTTGTGGTGGCAGTTCCATCCATTGCACAGGAAAATGAAAATGAGAAAGAAAAAAAAGAAGTAGTAAAAGGTAAGGACAAGGAAAAAGATAAACAGGCACACAACAAAGACAAAAACTCCTCTTCAAATAAAGCCAACAAAGAAAAAGCAAATTCAGATAAAGATCACGATCACGAAGGTCATAATGATCATGATGAAGCAAAGGCTGACAAAGAAAACAAAGGGAATGCATATGGCAAGCATAAAGGGGAAATGTCGGGAAAGGATTTTGGGAAGCTGAGATCAGAAGAAGCTAAAAGCAAGGCCAAGGCAAAGCAATCAGAAGTACGAGAAGAAATCGAGAAAAGTGAAAGTGAAATCTCGCAGAGAGAAGTTCGATTAAATGAAGCTAAAGAAAAGCTTGAAGAAACAAAAAATAATGGTCAGCTCTCTGAAGAAGAAGTAGCTCAAAAAGAAGATGCCATTAAAACTGCAGAAGAAAAGCTGGGAGAATTAAGAGAAAAGCTTGAAGAGAAGAAAGTCACACTTTCGATTGAATAAGGATTTCATATTTCAGTATAACACATAA